>NZ_BAABFR010000034.1:0-50267 GCF_039541155.1 Tsukamurella soli | reverse complement strand
CGTCGACGGTGGCGCCTGCGGCCCGGGACGCCGGTCCGCGGGCGCTTGGGGACCCGACTGCCCGGGCGCCGGCTGATACCCGCCGGGCTGAGAGCCGCCCGGCTGAAACCCGCCTGTGCCCGCTCGCAGACCGGTCGGGCCCGGCTCGGGCGGGGTTCCCGCGGAGGCGGGGGCAGCTGCGAGGTGGAGAGGTACGCCTGTGCGGGGGTCGCCCAGGTAGACGGTGACCGGCCCCGTCACCAACACGGTCGGCTGCCGGGTACCGGCGACGAAGACCCCGTTGGTGCTGCGGTCGGTCAGCAACCAACCGGCGGGGGTGCATTCGAGCACCGCGTGCCGCCGGGAGACCAGCGGGTGGTTCACAGTGAGGTCGTTGTCCTGCGTGCGCCCGATGGTGACGGTCTTACCCGGCACCGCCGTCATCGTCTGCGCACCCGCCGACAGCGTCAGCGGCACTCCGGGAGTAGTCATCGCCGTAACTATAGGAAGCGGGACTTGACCCGCGCTTGTTCGGCGCTTAAGTCGAGCCCCGCGTCCCGTGGCTACAGATACTGGCCGGTGCTGGTCTCGGTGTCGATGGCGCGCGACGCGGACGAGTTCTTGCCCGTCACCAGCGTGCGGATGTACACGATCCGCTCGCCCTTCTTGCCGGAGATCCGTGCCCAGTCGTCCGGGTTGGTGGTGTTGGGCAGGTCCTCGTTCTCGGCGAACTCGTCGACGATCGACTCGAACAGGTGCGTGATCCGCAGACCCGACTGTCCGGTCTCGAGGTACGCCTTGATGGCGGCCTTCTTCGACCGGTCGACGACGTTCTGAATCATCGCGCCCGAGTTGAAGTCCTTGAAGTACATGACCTCCTTGTCGCCGTTGGCGTAGGTCACCTCCAGGAACCGGTTGTCCTCCGACTCCGCGTACATGCGGTCGACGACCCGCTCGATCATCGCCTTGACGCAGGCGTCGCGGTCGCCGCCGAACTCGGCCAGGTCATCGGGGTGGATCGGCAGGCCGGTCGTCAGGTATTTGCTGAAGATGTCCTGCGCCGACTCCGCGTCGGGCCGCTCGATCTTGATCTTCACATCGAGGCGGCCGGGTCGCAGGATCGCGGGGTCGATCATGTCCTCGCGGTTGGAAGCACCGATCACGATGACGTTCTCGAGGCCCTCGACACCGTCGATCTCCGACAGCAGCTGCGGCACCACGGTGGTCTCGACGTCGGAGCTCACGCCCGAACCGCGGGTGCGGAAGATCGAGTCCATCTCGTCGAAGAACACGATCACCGGGGTGCCCTCGGACGCCTTCTCGCGCGCCCGCTGGAAGATCAGGCGGATGTGCCGCTCGGTCTCGCCGACGAACTTGTTGAGCAGCTCGGGTCCCTTGATGTTGAGGAAGTACGACTTGGCCTCACGGGCGTCGTCGCCGCGGGCCTCGGCGATCTTCTTCGCGAGGGAGTTGGCGACGGCCTTGGCGATGAGCGTCTTGCCGCAACCGGGAGGGCCGTACAGCAGCACGCCCTTGGGCGGCCGCAGCGCGTAGTCGCGGAACAGGTCCTTGTGCAGGAACGGTAGCTCGACGGCGTCACGGATCTGCTCGATCTGCCGGCCCAGTCCGCCGATGTCCTCGTATCCGACGTCGGGGACCTCCTCGAGCACGAGGTCCTCCACCTCCGCCTTGGGAACCCGCTCGAATGCGTAGCCGGCCTTGGTGTCGACCAGCAGCGAGTCGCCGACGCGCAGCCTGCGGCGCGGGCTGTCCCCGTCGATGCCTTCGCGCTCGATCTCGATCAGCGGCGCGGCGAGCCGCACCACGCGTTCCTCGTCGGCGTGGCCCACGACCAGGGCCCGCTCGCCGTCGTCGAGCACCTCGCGCAGCGCGCAGATCTCGCCGACCGTCTCGAACTGTCCGGCCTCGACCACCGTCAGCGCCTCGTTGAGCCGCACGGTCTGGCCGACCACGAGCGACGAGACGTCGAGGTTGGGCGAGCAGATCAGCCGCATCTTGCGGCCGGAGGTGAACACGTCGACCGTCGAGTCCTCGTGGGTGGCCAGCAGCACGCCGTAGCCCGACGGTGGCTGCCCCAGCCGGTCGACCTCCTCGCGCAGTGCCACCAGCTGCGACCGCGCGTCGCGAAGCGTGTCCAGCAGCTTGGCATTACGGCTCGCGAGCGCCTCCACCCGATCGCGCAGCTGGGCCTCGGCCTGCGTCGTGGCCCGCGGTAGGGACCCCGCGCTCGCCGCTACGCCGGGCCGAGCGGCCTGGTTCGGTCCCTGTGGGACCTGCGTATCCGCCTCGTGCGCCGGGCGATTCGCGTCATGTTCAGCCATTGCAGGGCTCCCTTCGAGAGCGGCATCCCTCCTGGGAGGGGTATTACCACGCTACCGGTTTCGCCTACCCCTTGCTCGGTCTGCGCTGCGGGCGTGGCGCGACCGTGCCCTCGGCGAGGCGCCGGGCGGTCACGAGAAATGCCGTGTGACCTTGCATTCTGTGCGACGGCCGCACGGCCAGCCCCACGACGTGCCATTCGCGTAGCAGTGATTCCCACGACCGCGGCTCGGTCCAGCAGGTGGCCTCACGCAGCGCCTCGACGACGCGGGAGAGCTGCGTCACGGTCGCGACGTACACCGTCAGTACCCCGCCCGGCACAAGCGCCCGGCCGACGGCATCGAGCACGTCCCACGGCGCGAGCATGTCCAGGACGACGCGGTCGACCGGGTCCCCGGCGTAGTCCGCCAGGTCGCCCAGCTGCAACTGCCAGTTGCCCGGTCGGCCGCCGAAGAACTCCTCGACGTTGCGCACGGCGTGCTCGGCGTGATCCTCGCGCACCTCCCACGACGTGACCGATCCGGTCGGCCCCACGGCGCGCAGCAGCGAGCAGGTCAGGGCGCCGGACCCGGCTCCCGCCTCGAGCACCCGCGCGCCCGGGAAGATGTCACCCTCGGCGACGATCTGGGCCGCGTCCTTGGGGTAGATCACCTGCGCGCCGCGCGGCATCGACAGCACGTAGTCGGTCAGCAGCGGCCGCAACGCCAGGTACGCCGTCCCGTTCACCGACTTGACCACGCTGCCCTCGGGCGCGCCGATCAGGTCGTCGTGCCGGATCCCGCCCTTGTGGGTGTGGAACTCGCGCCCCGCCTCGAGGTGCACGGTGAACTTCCGCCCCTTGGCGTCGGTCAACTGCACCCGATCTCCCACCGCGAACGGTCCGCTGTCTGCCATGAGGAACAAGGGTGCCAGCACCCCGCGCGCAGCCCGGAGGCGGGCGGTCGGTAGGACTGACGGTTATGGATGCGTTCTACCACCCCGCCGGGACCGTCGAGGTCGAGGGCGCGGCGTACGAGGCGTTCGAGCCCACGCGCTTCACGGCGAGTGTGTGGGCCGACACGATGCAGCACGGCGCCCCGCCCGCGGCGCTCATGGTGCGCGCGCTGGAGCGAAGTGCCGCGCCAGGCATGCTGCTCTCGCGCATCACCACCGAGCTGCTGGGTGTCGTCCCGATCACGCAGTCCCGGGTCCGCGCGTGGGTGTCCCGGCCCGGGCGGGCCGTCTCCATGGTCAGCGCGGAGGTCGAGTGCGCCGATCGCTCGGGTGCGTTCCGGCCCGTGGCCCGCGCGCACGCCTGGGCCCTGGCGTCGTCGGACACGGCGGGGTTCAGCCGGGACCTGACACCGGCGATCCCCGTCGACGGTGACGCGGCGGCGCCGGCGTTCTTCGAGGCCGTCCGGGGCGCCGGCTTCCTCGGGGCGTGCGAGTGGCGGTTCGTGCCGCCCGCCGTAGATGCCGACGGTGCCGAGACCGCGCAACGCTGCTGGGTGCGAGCGACGGTGCCGCTGGTCGCCGGCGAGGAGCCGTCGGACCTGGTCCGGGTGTTCTCGGTGATCGACGCCGCCAACGGGGTCTCGGCGCGGATGGATCCGGTGCAGGTCACGTGGATGAACATGGACATGACCGTGCACCTGCACCGCGCCCCGCGGCTGGTCGACGGTTGGGTGGGGATCGCCGCCGACCAGCAGATCGGCGCCACGGGTCTGGGCACCACCGCGTCCGAGATCTACGACGCCGACGGGCACTTCGCCCGCGGCGCGCAGACGCTGCTCGTCTCCGCGCGCTGACCGGTCAGAACCGGCAGCTACGGATGTCGGTCATCAGGATGGCCTTCGCGCCGATATCGGCGAGGCGGTCCATCACCGCGTTCGCTCCCTTGCGCGGCACCAGCGCGCGCACCGCGACCCACGCTTGGTCGGCCATCGGCGCCACCGTCGGCGATTCGAGCCCCGGCGTGACCTGCACTGCCGCATCGAGCACGTGCCGCGGGCAGTCGTAGTCGAGCATGACGTACTGGCGCCCGAACACGACGCCCTGCAGCCGGGCCGTGAGCTGGTCGCGGGCCTTGTCGGGAGCGGAGCCGGCTGCCTCGATCAGCACGCCCTCGGAGTCCACCAGCGGCTCGCCGAACGCCACCAGGTTGTTCTGCCGCAGCGATCGGCCGGACTCGACGACGTCGGCGATCAGGTCTGCGACGCCCAGTTGGATCGAGATCTCGACCGCGCCGTCGAGCCGGATCACGTGGGCGGTGTAGCCGCGCGCGGCGAGGTCGGCGCCGACCAGGTTGGGGTAGGACGTCGCAATGCGCTTGCCGTCGAGATCGGCGACCGTCCAGTCCCTCCCCGCGGGGCCCGCGTAGCGGAACGTCGACCGTCCGAAGCCCAGGGCGAGGCGCTCACCGAACTGTGCGCCCGAGTCGAGCGCCAGGTCACGCCCGGTGATCCCCAGGTCGAGTTCGCCCGAAGCGACGTACAGCGCGATGTCCTTGGGCCGCAGGAAGAAGAACTCGACCTCGTTGGCGTTGTCGAGGACGGTGAGGTCCTTGGCGTCGGAGCGGCGACGGTAGCCCGCCTCGGCGAGGATCGTGCCGGCGGCCTCCGAGAGGGCGCCCTTGTTGGGTACTGCGACACGCAGCATGGTGGTCTCTTTCACTGGCGGGTGACGGGGATCTGCGGTGCGGCCGGGTGTGGGGGCGGCGGAGGAGAAGGCGCCTACCGGTCCGGGCCGCTACAGATGCGCGTACACGTCGTCGAGCGTCAGACCGCGCTTGACCATCATCACCTGCAGCCAGTACAGCAGCTGCGACATCTCCTCGGCGAGCTCGCCGTCCGACTGGTACTCCGCGGCGATCCAGACCTCCCCGGCCTCCTCGATGATCTTCTTTCCGAGGAAATGGGTGCCACGGTCGAGTGCCTCCACGGTCCCGCTTCCCGCGGGCCGGGTTGCGGCCTTCTCGGCCAGCTCGGCGAACAGCGTCTCCATGGTCTTCACGGTCAGCTATGGTCCCACAGCCCGCCGCAGGGACGTCCGAGGCCCTTCCTAAACTGGACGCGTGGATACGGAACCGGACGCGACCCCCGATCGCGCCGTTCCGCCCGCACCCGAGCCCGGCACCGCCGCCGACCGCGTCGCCCCGCGCAAGGGTGCTGCGCAGTACCGGTACGTGCGCGGCGTCGTCCGCGCCCGCCTGCGCCTGGTGCGCGCGCTGCGCGACCCCGATCGTTTCCTGCAGGAGAGCCTCGACGAGCTGCACGAGCGGCACCCGCTGCTCGCGTGGACGTGGAGCCTGCTGCACCTCGACTTCACGGGCCTGTTCGTGGGTGGGATCTTCCTGGAGCTGTCGTTCACGGTGTCGCTGCTCCCCCGCGACTGGTTCTACCAGGGCTTCATAGCCGGCATCAACGCCGTGATCGGGTACGGGGTCGGTGCGTTCGTGAAGTGGCTCATCACCGATGTGCTGGTCCGCGGTCACCCCGTCCTCTCCCGGCCGAGCCTGGCGCGGTGGCTGACGCACCTGCGGCTGCTGATCCTCGCGGTGAACCTCGCCGGCGTCACGGTGATGGTGCTGGTGTCCCGGCGCTGGCAGGCGGACATTCGCGCACTCATGGGGATGCCGGCGGAGGGCGGTTACTGGTTCCTGCTGATCCCGGTGATCGCGTTCGCCACCTCGGCGCTGCTGATCTCGCTGTTCCGTGTGCTTCGCGACCTGGCCCGGTACCTGGCCCGCGAGGCCGATCGGTACCTGCGGGTCCCGCCCGGCGCGGCGCGGGTGCTCGGCGGGGCGGTGGTCGTCCTGCTCCTGCTGTTCGTGGTCGACGGGTTGGGGATGCGGGGGTTCGAGTTCACCGCCGACTACCTCGCGTCGACGCAGAACAACGCGACGCGCGCCGGGGTCCACCAGCCGATGGAGCCGGAGCGATCCGGGTCGCCGGGGTCGTATGCGGCGTGGTCCGGGCTGGGCAGCGAGGGCCGCGACTTCGTCGCGGGCGGGCTGCGCGCGGCGCAGCTGAAGCGGTTCACCACCGCGCCGGTGATGGAACCGGTCCGCGTGTACGTGGGCCTCGAGAACGCGCCGACGGTGGCGCAGCGCCGCCAGATCATGCTGCGCGAGCTGCAGCGCACCGGTGCGCTCGACCGCAAGTACCTCGTGGTCATCCCCACCACCGGCAGCGGCTGGGTCAACCCGACGGCGGCGCGCGCGCTGGAGCTGATGTACAACGGCGACGTCGCGCTGGTGGCCGCGCAGTATTCGTACCTGCCCAGCTGGATCTCGTTCGTGACCGACGGCGAGCTCTCGCTCGAGGCTGGCAAGCGGCTCATCGACACCGTCCGCACCGCCGTCGACGCCCGGCCGCCCGCGAAGCGCCCCAAGCTGCTGGTGATGGGCGAGTCGCTGGGTACTCGGGCCGGTGAGGGCGCGTTCAGCTCGCTCGCGGACATCCGGTCCAAGGTCGACGGTGTCGTCTGGATCGGGCCGCCCGCGGCGAACCCGATCCACTCGGCGGTGACGCAGCGCCGCGATCCCGGTACTCCCGAGGCGCTTCCGACGTACGCCGACGGCCTGGTCGTCCGGTTCACCGACGGTGTCAAGCCGCTCACGGGCCCCGGCTCGGGGGCCGGGAGACTGTGGCTGCACCCGCACATCGTGTACGTGCAGCACGCGTCCGACCCCGTCGTCTGGTGGTCGCCGAGCCTGCTGCTGCGGGAACCGGACTGGCTGCGGGAACCGGCCGGTCGCGACCGCAGCCGGGCCATGTCGTGGTACCCGTTCGTGACGTTCTGGCAGGTCTCGGCGGACCTCGCCAACGCTGCCGGGGTGCCCGACGGCCACGGTCACAACTACGGCACCGCGGTCGTCGACGCCTTCGCCGCGGTGATGCCGCCGCCCGGATGGACCGCTGCCGACACCGAGCGGGTCCGCGTCGCGGTCATGGCGAGTATGGCGCTGGACGGCCCGGAGAAGTAGTATCCCGGCCCGCGGCACACGGGCCTTGACGGACCTCGCCCCCGAACGTCTGCGTGCCGAGCACCGCGAGCAGTGCGAGCTTCTCCGCGTCCTCGGTGTGCGGCGGCGCGGTCAGCACCAACAGCGCCTGCGACTGGTCCTCGATGAACAGCACCTGGCAGTCGACCTCGATCGCACCGAGCTCCGGGTGCAGCAACACCTTGTGGTCGGCGAACCGCGTCGCGACCTCGTGCCGGGCCCACAGCCGAGCGAATTCGCCGCCATGTCGATCCAACTCGGCGGCGATCTCACCTGCGAGCGAGCGCGGCCCCTGCGCGCCGTATGCGGCGCGCAGGGACGCGACCAAGGCGCGACTCTGCCGGTCGTGGTCGTTCGCCGGGTACCGCCGCCGCTCGGTCGCGGGATGGGCGAACCAGCGGTAGATCTCGCTGCGGTCCAGTCCCGTCAGGTCCGAGACGTCGCCGAACAGGGCACGCGCAGGGAGGTTCTGCACGAGCGTCTCGCCGACCGCGGACAGGATCAGAGCGGGCGTGTCCGACAGCCGGTCGAGCACTCGTAACAGTGCCGGTGCGACGTGGGCACGGGCCACCGCCCGGTCGGGCGCGCTGTGACCGGCGAGGCGGAAGAGGTAGTCGCGCTCGTCGGCGGTGAGCCGCAGCGCCCGCGCGATCGCGGCCAGCATCTGCGTCGACGGCTCGGGCCCGCGCTGCTGCTCGAGGCGGGCGTAGTAGTCGGTGGACATCCCGGCCAGCTGCGCCACCTCCTCCCTGCGCAACCCAGGCGTTCGGCGGCGCGGGCCAGCGGGCAGGCCGACGTCGGCTGGGGTCAGCGCCGCCCGGTGGCGGCGGAGGAAGTCGGCGAGCACGGGGCGGTCCACGCCCACCATCATCGATCGCCGGCGCCCCGCGAGCCAGGGATCGCCGATCCCCGGAAGCCCGCTCTCTGGATGAGGTCGGCGGCTCCGGCCAGGCTGGGTACATGCAGATCACCGGAAACACCGTGTTCATCCCCGGCGCGACCAGCGGCATCGGCCGTGCTCTCGCCGAACGCCTCCACACCCGCGGGAACACCGTCATCGTCGGCGGGCGGCGGCAGGAGCTCCTCGACGACATCGTCGCCGCCAACCCCGGCATGGCCGCGGTGCGGATCGACACAGCCGACGCCGACTCCATAGCCGAGGCATCCGCCGAGGTCCTGCGCCGCTTCCCGGAGGTGAACGTTCTGATCACGATGGCGGGCGTGATGGCCGTAGAGGACTGGCGCAGCGGGGACTTCCTCGAGTCCGCGCAGCGGCACGTGACCACCAACCTGCTCGGGCCCATCCGGCTGATCGCGGCGTTCGTCGGGCGTCTGCAGACCCGGCCCGACGCCACGATCATGACGGTGTCGTCCGGGCTCGCGTTCGCGCCACTGAGGATCACGCCCACCTACAACGCCACGAAGGCCGCCATCCACATGCTGTCGGAGACACTGCGCCTGCAGCTCGCCGACACGTCGGTGCAGGTGCTCGAACTCGAGCCGCCGTCGGTGCGCACCGCGCTCATGCCGGGCCAGGAGGAGAGCGACTTCGCGATGCCGCTGGACGATTTCGCCGACGAGGTCATGCAGATCATCGAGACCCGGCCCGAGGCGACCGAGATTCAGGTGGAGAACGTGAAGTTCCTGCGTTACGGGGAGGCCCGCGGGGACTACCCGCAGGTGGTCGCCGCGTTGAACAGAATGGATCCGCACGGCGACTGACGCGCCGGCGGGGATTCGGGTATACGTCGGTTTGCGGGCTGGAGCTGCCGGTCCCAAGGCGCGAGGGGTGGTGAGCCACATGACCGAGGACGGCTACCGGGTCGAGGAACACCACGGCCGGTGGCGCTGGGTGGGAGACAACCACGGCCCGCTGCACGGGCGCTCAGGCACGACCAAGTTCACCGAGGGCGAGGCACTCGACGCCGCACGGAGCGAGCTCGACGACGTCCGCGACATCGGCTCGCGGCGTCGGTTCGCAGGAACCACCGGCGAGTTCGTCGCCGTCTACCAGGACGGCGACGACGAGCGTCGCGTCCGCTACACCGACTACGAGGCACTCGCACACGCGTTGCTCGAGCGGCGCGAGCGGGCGCGGCACCTGACACCGCAGCAGCCCGAGTCGAAGCTGGCCGAGGTGGTGCGCATCGCACCCGACGACGGGTCAGAGCACCGCGTGGATATCGACCACCTCCTGCGTGACGTCGACCGCCACAGTGAATCGGACTGATGCGGCGCGCCGGTCAGCTCAGGATGAACACCGCGGTGTCGTGCGGCGCCAGTTCGGCCCCGACCCACGTGACGCCGGTCTGGGCGGCGCTCCCCCATGCGCCGGCCACCGTCGGCGCCGGACCGGTCCAGCCGAGCGCCGACGGTGTCGCGCCCAGCCGGACGGGCCGGGGGCTGTCATCGACGAATGCGACGGCCAGTCGCCCGTCCGACAGTCGACGTACCCACGCCTGCCCCACGCGCCGTGCGGGCGCGGACGGGTCCTGATCGATCGCGATCAACAGCGGGTCCCCGAGCAGCTTGCTTATACCCGTGGACATGCGGGTGATGTCGTTCGTGGCGATCAGCGGCGATCCGAACATCGACCACATCGCGACCTGGGTCCGCGCCTCTGCAGGGCTCACCCCGATGAAACCCACCACCAGCATGTCCATGTCGGACGCGACGCCGGGGGTGGTGGGGGCGGGCGCCTGCTCGAGGGCCTCGCCGATCCCCTGGTCCCCCAGGCGCCCCAGCCGCGTGCGCCAGGCCGGGATCACGTCGTTGGTGGTGCGCACCTGATTGGCGAGGGGTGACCAGTCGACGGTCGGTCCCGGGACCGCGCCTGCCACGTCGCTGTTCGGGTTGATGGCGTACACGATCGACCGGCCGGTGGCGCGCAGCGCGTCCCGCATCCGCGCGAAGGCGTTCACCTGCCGCTGCGGGTCCGAATCGGTGGCGCACCAGTCGTACTTGAGGAAGTCCACGCCCCACGACGCGAACGTCCGGGCGTCCTGCGTCTCGTGTCCCAGGCTGCCCGTCGACCCGCGGTAGGTACCGGCGAACTGCGCACATGTCCGCGCGTTCGGCGACTCGTAGATCCCGAACCGCAGGCCCCGAGCGTGCAGGAACCGACCCAGCGCGGCCATCCCGTGCGGGAACCGCTGCGGGTCTGCGCGCAGGCTGCCGTCCGGGGCCCGCCGCGGATCGAACCAACAGTCGTCGACGGTGACCGTGCGGTAGCCGCGCGCCGCCAAGCCGCTACTCACCAGGGCGTCGGCCTCCGCCTCGACGTCGTGCTCGTTGACATTGCAGCCGAACAGGTTCCAGCTGTTCCACCCCATCAGGGGAACGGCGGTGTCGGCGGCCTTCGCGCCCGGCGGATAACGCACGGGCGCGTGGCTGACCGATGCCGTCGCAGTCGCCGCCACCAGGGCCACGACGGCCACCGCCGCGGGGGCCGATCGTCGGATGTTCACGTCGACAGTGGTACCGGCCGGGTCTGGCAGGCCCCTGTCAGGCGCGCAGGTGTTCGGCAGTGAGTCCGGCGAGTGTGGTGCGATGCACGGCGCGAGTGCCAGGCGCGACCGGGGCGGGCCCGGCGGTGACCACGCGGCAGCCCGCCGCCAGCGCAGCGGCCGCGCCGGTGGCCGAGTCCTCGAACGCGACGCATCGCTCCGGCGGCACGCCCGCCAGCCCCGCGCCGCGCAGGTATGGATCCGGCGCCGGCTTCGGCGCAGCGACCTCGTCGCCGCAGACGGTGGCGGCGAACCGCTCCCGCCCCAGCGTGCCGAGGGCGTGTTCGGTGACACTGCGGATGGTGTTGGTGACGAGGACGAGCGGGATTCCCAGCCCCGCACACAGCGCGAGAGCCTCCCGAGCGCCGTCCATCCACGGGATGCCCGTCTCGAACAGCTCGATCACCCGATCGGAGACCCACTGCTCGTCCCGTACGTGGTCGCGTTCGTGCGTGGGAGTGCCGGCATGGTCGTAGATCTTGTCCAGGGCGGCGCGGGTCGCGTTACCGAGGGTCGTCAGCCGCAACTCCGGGGTCATCTCGCTGCCGAGGGATGCGGTGAACTCCTCGACGGCGATGTCCCAGAGCTTCTCCGAGTCCAGCAGCGTGCCGTCCATGTCCCAGAGCACGGCGGCGGGCAGATCATTGCTCACAGGTTCAAATCCTTGTCCTCAGACCAGATCTCGACAGTAGTGATGGGCCACTTCAGCGCCGCGCAGAAGATCTCGCGCTCCACCAGGATGGATAGTTCGCACGACACCGACCTTGCGCTTCAAGAAGTGCTGCATGGGCTCGTCGTGTACCCCGCGAAGGATGCGTGCGAGCGTGTCACGCCCCCGGGCGAATTCGTGTGCTCGCCATGGCATACTTCCGTCCACGATGCGTTGCAGAAGTTCGGCGAATTTCACGGCGTACGAATAGATCTCGACGTTCGGTGTCGTGATGTGCGCGATGTGGTCGCCCGTCTCGATCACCGCCGACACAGGGAGCACCATGCGGACGCCCTGTAGGAGCAGCCGCTCGTACTCGCGCGAGATCCGTTCCCTGCTCCGGCTCTTGCCGGGGATCCCCAGCAGATTGCACACGACAGATGTATCGACGAACACCGCGCGGACTCGTCCGGTCACCGGCTACCGGTCGATCCCGAAGAGGTCGTCGAGGCCGTGACGGTCGATCTCCTCACTGATCGGCCCGGTCAGTCGCCCCGACGCGACGTTGCGCCCGATCGGCCCTGAGATCATCGCGTCCAGGTAGCCCTCAAGTTCAGGAAGTCGGGCGATGTGGCTGTATCCGGTCGCGGGCGCGCGATAGCAGACCAGGATGTCGTCGTTCAGTGCACCGGTCGCGTCGTCGAGCAACGCCGAGCTGTGCGTGGTCAAGAGAATCGATTTCGTCTGCTGCGTGGCGGCGTCGCGCACCAGGTCCAGAACGTAGCCCGCCTGCGAGGGGTGCAGGCCGTTCTCGACCTCCTCGACGACTAGCAGCGGCCTTGCCGAGACGACGCCGGGGTGCGGTGGTGCCGGGAGGTCGAGGTGGTCGCGCGTCGCCCCCACGGCGCATCCCACGGCGAGCACTCGCAGCAGGCCGTCGCTCACCTCGCGGGCCGGGGTCGAACCGGTGTCCGCGCCGACGGCGCTGCGTTCCCGCAGGGTGAACATCACGTCGTCCAGAGTGGTCCGCTCGAAGTCGATCCCCGGCACGCGCCCGCCCTGGAGTCGATCGGCGAGCGCGACGAGGCCGTTGAACTCTCCAGGGTGCTGCTCGCTCAGCGACGCCATCGTCGCCGACAGGTTGTCGGCATCGCGACGCAGACGAACCTGGTGGGCGGGAACGAACTGCCGCATCCGAGCGGGGATCGGATCGAGGTGGAACACGCCGACCAGCGCGGCACGGACCGCGGAGATGCCGGTGGCGGCCGTCAGGCTCTCCCGGGCGACCCGTGGCTCGCCGGCGACGTCGATCGTCAGATCCCAGCGGTACCCGGCACCGTCGAGCTCGACGGTGCAGCCCAACTCGATCCGCGAAGTCCCATGCGGCGCACTTCCCTCCGCGCCCCCTCGCGTCTCGCGGAGCACGAAAGACAGCGACGCACCGGACGCCAGGCCGGCGAGCACCTCGATCGCGTCGAGCGCGTTGGACTTCCCCGCGCCGTTGAGTCCCGTCAAGATCGTCAGCGGTCCGAGGGGCAGCACCTCGTCCCGGAACGACTTGAAGGCCGTCAGGCGTACCTCGGTGATCCGGGGTGCGGCGTCGTCGACACCGCGCCGGATCTCCTCCGTCAGGCGTACCTCGGTGATCCGGGGTGCGGCGTCGTCGACACCGCGCCGGATCTCCTCGGTCAGGTCGCTGGCCACCGCCACATCCAAACCTTACGTGTTGAAGTACTTGGCTTCCGGGTGGGTGAGGACGAAGGCGTCGGTCGACTGCTCGGGGTGCAGCTGCAGTTCCTCGGACAATGTCACGCCGATCCGCTCGGGCTGCAGCAGGTCCACCATCTTGGCCCGGTCCTCGAGCGAGGGGCAGGCGCCGTACCCGAAGCTGTAGCGCGCGCCGAGGTACTTC
The DNA here is from genome assembly GCF_039541155.1 of Tsukamurella soli. Classification (NCBI taxonomy): domain Bacteria; kingdom Bacillati; phylum Actinomycetota; class Actinomycetes; order Mycobacteriales; family Tsukamurellaceae; genus Tsukamurella; species Tsukamurella soli. The sequence continues at coordinate 36,897 of NZ_BAABFR010000034.1, read as the reverse complement.
AGGTCGAAGTAGTCGGTCACCGCGTTGGGGTCCGAGTCGGCCACGACGCGCCCGCCGGGCAGCGTCAGCTCCTCCCGGACCCGACGGTGCCAGTACTCGGCCAGGGCCTCCGTCAGCTGCACGCCCAGTCCGTGCACCTCGAGGTAGTCGCGGTAGGCGTTCTCGGCGAACAGTTCGTTCGCGAGGTCGGCGATCGGCTGCCCCATCGTGACCAGCTGGAACGGCAGGACGTCCACCTCGCCTCGCGCCTGAGCGGTCTCGCGATCCCGGATGAAGTCCGCGATGCACAGGAACCGGCCGCGCTCCTGGCGCGGGAAGTCGAACGAATACCTGGTCGGTGAATCGGGCCCAGGTGCGTCGTCCTTAGGAATCTCGAGCACGTCCACGGTATGCCCGTGGCTGACAGCCGGGAAGTACCCGTACACCACGGCGGCCGCGTCCAGGATCTTCTCGGCCTTGAGCCGGTCCAGCCAGTACCGCAGGCGTGGGCGCCCCTCGGTCTCGACCAGCTCCTCGTACGATGCACCCTCTCCCTTGCGGGCGCCGCGCAGCCCCCACTGCCCGAAGAACAGCGCGCGCTCGTCCAGCAGTTGCGCGAATTCGGCGACCGCGATGCCACGGACGATCCGGGTGCCCCAGAACGGCGGGGACGCCACGTCGAAGTCCGCGGCGACATCGGACCGCTCCGGGATCACGACGGGGGTGGCCTCGGCCTTGCGCTTCGCGGCGATCCGCTTGCTGCGGGCGTGCCGCTCCTTGCGCTCGCGGGCCTTCTCCGCGGCCGCGATCGCCTCGGGGCTGTCCGGCGCGGGGCCCTCGCCGCGCTTGGTGGCCATGATGACGTCCATCAGCCGCAGCCCCTCGAACGCGTCACGCGCGTAACTGACGTCGCCGCTGTAGATCTCGGATAGGTCGTCCTCGACGTAGCCACGGGTGAGCGCCGCCCCGCCCAGCAGCACGGGGTACTTCTCGCCCAGGCCGCGGGCGTTGAGCTCCTCGAGGTTCTCCTTCATCACCACGGTGGACTTCACCAGCAGCCCGCTCATGCCGATCACATCGGCGCGCTTGTCCTCGGCGGCGTCCACGATGGCGGCGATCGGCTGCTTGATGCCGATGTTGATCACCTCGTAACCGTTGTTGCTCAGGATGATGTCCACGAGGTTCTTGCCGATGTCGTGCACGTCGCCCTTGACGGTGGCGAGCACGATGCGGCCCTTACCCGAATCATCGTCGGCCTTCTCCATGTGCGGCTCGAGATACGCCACCGCGGTCTTCATCACCTCGGCCGACTGCAGCACGAACGGCAGCTGCATCTGCCCGGACCCGAACAGCTCGCCGACGGTCTTCATCCCGGACAGCAGGGTGTCGTTGATGATCGCCAGTGGCGGCACCGTCGTCATCGCCTCCTCGAGGTCGGCCTCCAGCCCGTCCCGCTCACCATCGACGATGCGCCGCTCGAGGCGGGCGAACAGCGGCAGCTTCGCCAGCTCCTGCGCGCGGGTCTCCCGCGCAGACGCCGCGGAGACACCCTCGAACAGCGACATCAGCTTCTGCAGCGGGTCGTAGTCGGGATCGTCGCCCATGCCGCCCGCGGTGCCGCGCCGGTCGTACACCAGATCCAGTGCCACGCTGCGTTGCTCGTCCGGGATCCGGGCCATCGGCAGGATCTTCGACGCGTGCAGGATGGCGGTGTCCAGGCCGGCGTCCACCAGCTCGTTGAGGAACACCGAGTTGAGCACCTGGCGCGCAGCCGGGTTGAGCCCGAACGACACGTTGGACAGGCCGACGGTGAAGTGCATGCCGGGGTAGGCCGCGTGCAGCCGCCTGACCGCCTCGATGGTCTCGAGGGCGTCGCGCCGCACCTCCTCCTGGCCGGTGGAGATCGGGAAGACCAGCGGGTCGATGATGATGTCGTCGAGCTTCAAGCCCCAGTTGTCGGTGAGGTCGGCGATCAGCCGGTCGGCGATGCGGATCTTCCAATCCGCGGTGCGTGCCTGGCCCTCCTCATCGATGGTCAGGCCCACGACCGCGGCGCCGTGCTCGGCGACGAGTTCCATGATCTTGGTGAACCGGGACTCGGGGCCGTCTCCGTCCTCATAGTTGACGGAGTTGACGGCGCACCGCCCGCCGAGGTGCTCGAGCCCGGCCGCGATCACGGCGGGCTCGGTCGAGTCGATCATGATCGGCAGGGTCGAGGCGGTCGCGAGCCGCGCCGCCAGCTCGGTCATGTCGGCGGCGCCGTCGCGTCCCACGTAGTCGACGTTGAGGTCGAGCATGTGGGCGCCGTCGCGGGTCTGGTCCTTCGCGATGTCGAGGCACTGCTGCCAGTCGCCGGAGAGCATCGCGTCACGAAACTTCTTGGAGCCGTTGGAGTTGGTGCGCTCGCCGATCATCAGGATCGAGGAGTCCTGTGCGAACGGCACCGACGTGTACAGGGAGCTGATCGAGCTCTCCCGCCGGGGCGTGCGGGGCGACGGTGTCGCCTCCCGGACCGCCTCGGACACCTGCCGGATGTGCTCGGGCGTGGTGCCACAGCAGCCGCCCACCATCGTCAGCCCGTAGTCGCCGACGAAGCCCACCAGGGCCTCCGCCAGCTCGGGCGCGGTGAGCGGGTATTCGGCGCCGTTGGCGCCCAGCACCGGCAGGCCCGCGTTCGGCATCACCGACACCGGGATGCCGGCGTTCTGCGACAGGTACCGCAGGTGCTCGCTCATCTCGGCGGGCCCGGTGGCGCAGTTGAGACCGATCATGTCGATGCCGAGCGGCTCCAGCGCGGTCAGCGCCGCCCCGATCTCGGAGCCGAGCAGCATCGTCCCCGTCGTCTCGACGGTGACGTGCGTGATGATCGGGATGCGCCGGCCCGACTTCTCCATGGCCCGGTGGCACGCCAGCACCGCCGCCTTGACCTGCAGCAGGTCCTGGCAGGTCTCGATGAGGAACGCGTCGGCGCCACCGTCGAGCATGCCCAGCGCGGCCTCCGTGTAGGCGTCCCGGATCACCGCCAGGGTGGTATGGCCGAGCGTGGGCAGCTTGGTGCCCGGGCCGATCGAGCCGAGCACGAAACGGGGCGTGCCGTCGGCCGACGGCCCGACCTCGTCGCCGACGCGCCGCGCGATCGCGGTGCCCTTCTCGGCGAGCTCGCGGATCCGATCGGCGATGTCGTAGTCGCCGAGGTTGGAGAGATTGCAGCCGAAGGTGTTGGTCTCGACGGCGTCCGCGCCCGCCTCGAAGTAGGCGCGGTGGATGGCCTCGAGCACGTCGGGCCGGGTGTCGTTGAGGATCTCGTTGCAGCCCTCGAGGCCCCGGAAGTCGTCCAACGTCAGGTCCGCTGCCTGCAACATCGTTCCCATCGCCCCGTCCCCGATGAGAACGCGGCGCCGGGCCGCCTCCAGGAACGTCGACTGCAGCGGCTGCTGATGGGAACGGGTCATAGGCCCAGGGTAGTTGGTCAGCACAAATCGATATGCCACAGATCCGGCGGGGACGGGGTGTGCCCTGCCACCGTACCCTGGGTGGGTGACGTCCTACCCACGGTTGACCCGGCCGATCCTGATCGCGGCGTTCGAGGGGTGGAACGACGCAGGCGATGCGGCGAGTTCCGCGGTCGAGCACCTCGAACTCATCTGGGACGCGGAGATGATCGCCGAGATCGATTCCGACGACTTCTACGACTTCCAGGTGAACCGGCCCACGATCAAGCAGGTCGACGGCGTCACGCGAGCCATCGAGTGGCCGTCCACGACCCTCTCGTACTGTCGTCCGCCGGGCAGCGACCGCGACGTGGTGCTGCTGCGTGGGATCGAGCCGAACTTCCGCTGGCGGGCATTCTGCGACCAGCTGATCGACATCTTCCGCGAGCTGGGCATCGACACGGCCGTGATCCTGGGTGCGCTGCTCGCCGACACGCCGCACACCCGCCCGGTACCGGTCACGGGTACCGGCTACGACGAGGACTCGGCGAAGCGGTTCGCGCTCGAGCAGAACCGGTACGAGGGCCCGACGGGGATCACCGGCGTGTTGCAGGACGCCTGCGTGCGGTCCGGGGTGCCCGCGATCTCCTTCTGGGCCGCAGTGCCGCACTACGTGTCCCAGCCGCCCAACCCGAAGGCGACGGTGGCCCTGCTGCGCCGCGTCGAGCAGGTCTTGGAACTCAGCGTCCCGCTGGGCGAGCTGCCCACTCGCGCGCAGGAGTGGGAGGAGGCCGTCTCCGAGATGACGGCCGACGACGACGAGGTGGCCGACTACGTCCGCGGACTCGAGGAGCGCGGCGACGCCGAGACGGAGATGCGCAACGCCGCGACCGAGATCGACGGTGACGCCATCGCGGCGGAGTTCGAAAAGTACCTCCGCCGCCGTGGCGGTCCGGGCGCGGGGCCGTAGTCGACAGTTCTCGTCGCGGGTGGGTGGGGTGGCCACCCGCTTCGCTAGGCTTCGCCCCGCTCGCCTGGCGGCTCGGGGGCTGCAGAATCGCTCGGCGTGGCCACCCCACCCACCCGCTTCGCGCAATCTTTCCGACCTGTGCGCCCGCCCGCCGCATGCGCTCCGGAGCCGGTCAGCCGATGCGCTCGATGCTGACGACGGGGGTCGTGATGCGCCAGGTGCGCACGTCAGGGTCGTCGGCGGCGCGTACCCAGAACTGGGCGGACTCCCCCACGCGGCACGACTTGATGCCCAGCAGGGGGATATCCTCGGAGTCCCGTCGCAGCGCGCTGATGCCCCACTTGTCGTCCTCGTGGAGGCTCCCGATGCCGGGCGCACGCATGAGGGTCATCTCGCTGAGATCGAGCACATACGTCGAGGTGCGGGTCTGGACAGTCCACACACCCTCGGTCGACTCGGGTGACAGCTCACGAACGGTCTTCACGGCGATGAATATAGCGACGCCGCATGCACGCTCGCGCCCTCCGGGCCCGATTCGCCCCTCAAGCGGGCGATCCGACGGTCACCGGGCACGGCTCGACGCCCAGCAGCGCATCGATCGCGAGCGCCACCGTCGCCGGCGCGGAGGTGTCGGGCCCACCCTCCGTGACCGCCCGCCGGGCCCACGCGTCGATCGCCGCGAGCGCCTTCGGGGTGTCCAGATCGTCGGCCAGGTGCTCGCGCACGCGGGTGAGCACGGCGTCACCGTCGGGGCCCGACGGTGACGCGACCGCCCGCCGCCACAGGTCCAGGCGCTCCTGCGCCGCGTCGAGCAGTTCGCTGGTCCACGAACGGTCGGTGCGGTAGTGCCCCGCGAACAGCGCGAGGCGGATCGCGCTGGGGTCGACACCATCGCGGCGCAGCACGCTGACCTTCACCAGGTTGCCGCGGCTCTTGGACATCTTCTCGCCGTCGAGACCGATCATGGCGGCATGCACATAGTGCCGTGCGAACCGACGCTCGCCCGTGGCGGCCTCGGCGTGGGCGGCGGAATACTCGTGGTGCGGGAAGATCAGGTCGCTGCCGCCGCCCTGGATGTCGAAGCCGGCGCCGAGCCGGTTGAAAGCGATCGCCGCGCACTCGACGTGCCACCCGGGGCGGCCGGGCCCGTGCGGCGACTCCCACGACGGCTCGCCCGGACGCGCGGCGCGCCACAGCAGCGCGTCGATCGGGTCGTGCTTGCCCGGGCGGCCGGGGTCGCCGCCCCGCTCGGCGAAGAGGCGCTCCATGGTGGCCCGGTCGTAGCCCGACTCGTAGCCGAACTGCGGCGTCGCGGACGCGCGGTGGTACACATCCGGGAATTCGGCATCGTCCACGACATACGCGGCGCCGCTGTCGAGCAGGCGCGTGATCATGTCGGTGACCTCACCCACGGACTCCATGGCTCCGATGTAGTCGCGCGGCGGCAGCACGCGCAGCGCGGCCATGTCCTGCCGGAACAACTCGATCTCGCCGCTGCCCAGATCCCGCCAATCGACGCCGTCGCGCGCGGCGCGCTCGAACAGCGGGTCGTCGACGTCGGTGATGTTCTGCACGTAGTGCACGTCGTGACCGTTGTCGCGCAGCACCCGGTTGACCAGGTCGAACGTCAGGTATGTGGCGGCGTGGCCGAGATGCGTGGCGTCGTACGGCGTGATCCCGCAGACGTACATCGTGGCCACCTCGCCGGGCGCGACGGGCCGCGTCGCGGCGTCGGACGTGTCGTACAGCCGCAGCGGGACACCGTTGCCTGGGATGGTGGGGATGTCTACGGCGGGCCACGATCGCATGCCGTCAACCTTATTCGCCGCCTCCGACAAGCCGATTCCGGGCTGTCCGGGCGCTGGGGTCGCCGGCCCGGGTCACGGGCGCGCCCCGAGCGGCTTCGGGAGACTCAGAACGGCGGCCAGGGGATCGGCCGCCGCGACGACGGCTGCGGCATCACGGGGTGGGCCACGAACGCGCGCGCCCGCCTCACCAGCGCGTCGACCTCGGCGCGGGTGATCAGCTCGCGCAGCGCGACGAGGTCGCGCGGCCGATCGGCGAGGGCGGCGACGGGGGCCACCAGCGCATCGGGTGCCCGTCGCCCGGCCCAGCCCCACAGCACGGTTCGCAACTTCGGCTCAGCGTGCAGGCATATCCCGTGATCCACGCCGTAGACGCGGCCGTTCGCCCCGTCGATCACATGCCCGCCCTTGCGGTCGGCGTTGTTGATGAGCACATCCAGAACGGCCATCCGCCACAGCCGCTCGTCATCGGCGTGGGCCAGCACCACCTCGCGGTAGCCGTCGGGCGCCGAGCGGTCGTCCACCAGGCCGGTCACGACGGGCAGATAACCGTCGGGGACACTGCCGTCGTCGAAGATGTCGACCAGATCGGGCGTGTCGACCGTCTCGTCGCCGTCCGTCTCGTCGCCGTCCGTCTCGTCGCCGTCCGTCTCGTCGCCGTCGGTCTCCTCGCGCGAATCGATCCAGCGCTGCACCATGCCGGGCCCGACTGGGCCGTCCCGCAGGACGGTGGGCGGCACGACACCGAAGCCCAGGGCCTCGGACACGAGATAGGACGCGACCTCGCGGCCGGCCAGGGTGCCGTCGGGGAAGTCCCACAGCGGCGCCTCCCCGCGGACCGGCTTGTACACACACCGCTCGCCGGTGTCGCCGAGCTCACACAGCAACGTCGCGTTGGAGGCGCTCGCGATGCGACCGAGCACCCGCAGGTCCGCCTCCCGCAGGAGATCGTCGGCGGGGCCGGCCTCGACGTCCTCGCGATCGCTCACTGCTCGGGCTGCGCAGTACCGAACGCCACGCCCCGGCGATACCCGTTGAGCCGCACGCACATGTGACCGTCGGCGTCGAGGGGGTTGCCGCAGATCGGGCACGGCGGCCGACCCGCGCCGATCACCCGCTCGGACCGGGTCGCGAACTCCCGCGCGGCCAGCGGGCTGAGGAACACGCGCACGGCGTCCGGCCCGTCGTCGGCGTCGTCGGCCAGCACCACGGACTCGTCGAGTTCGGTCTCTGTGATCGCGAGTAGCTCCACCACCACCGAACCGGCCTCGGCGTCCCACCCCAGACCCATCGTCCCCACGCGGAACTCGGCGTCCACGGGCATCACCAACGGGCTGAGGTCCGTGACGGATGTGACGGCGGGCGGGACCTCGGTACCGAACCGGCGGGCCACCTCGTCGAGCAGCGCGCCGATGCGCTCCGCGAGCACCTGCACCTGCTGTTTCTCCAGTAGGACCGACACGACCCGGCTCTGGTGCACCGCCTGTAGATAGAACGCCCTGTCGCCGGGTTGCCCGACGGTGCCGGCGACGAACCTGTCCGGCGTCCGGAAGACGTGTACGGATCGGCTCATCGTCACCTCCTCACACAGTGGTATCAACCCTCCGGTCACCATTAAACCCGCTATCCGGGGTCGGCTGCGGCACGGGGCGGCGCGGCCGCATGCCGCCGGCGAGCGGGTCCCGCCCCCTGCGAGAGACCTGAGCGCTGTGCGGCCGGCCGGCAGCTCAGGCCCCGGTCTCGCCGCCGACGGTGGCCTCCTTCGGCGGCTTGTGGGGCAGCGACACCGCACCGGTGGCGTTGACGCACAAGACCATCGGCCGCGCCTCGCCGTACGAGACCACAGACATGGACGCGGGGTTGACCACGATCCGCTGGAACTGGTCGAGATGCGAGCCGACGGCGTCGGCGATCACCGACTTGATCACATCCCCGTGCGAGCACGCCACCCACAGGGCGTGCGGGCCGTACCGCTCGGTGACCGCGCGGTCGTGCTCACGCACGGCGGCGACGGCGCGCGCCTGCACGGCGGCAAGCGCCTCGCCGTCGGGGAACACCACGGCGGACGGCTGCTGCTGCACCACCTTCCACAGCGGCTCGGACAGCAGGTCGGAGATCTTGCGGCCGGTCCACTGCCCGTAGTCGACCTCGGCGAGCCGGTCGTCGACAGTGGCCTCCAGGCCGTGCGCCGCGAGCAGCGGTCCGAGGGTCTGGGCACAGCGCACCAGGGGCGATCGCACGGCTGCCGCGATCTCCGCGCCGTCGAGCCGGGCCACCAGACCGGCCGCCTGGTCGCGGCCCACCTCGTCCAACTCCACACCGGCGGACCGCCCGGCCAGCACACCCGACGTGTTGGACGTGGAACGGCCGTGCCGGATCAGGATCACTGTCATGACCGCCGAGTCTAATTCGCGGGTACGTCAGATCCGTGCGACGTCCGGAGGGAACGGCGCAGGGTATGGCCGGTCGCCGTCGGCCGACCGGCCCACATCGGCCCAGCGGCGGCCCTCGGCGAGCAGCCGCTCACCCAGCGCGAGCGACGAGTCGACTGCGGTCACACCGAGTGGCAGGTGCTCGGGAACGTCTGCGCGGCCGGCCACCTGCACGAGGATCTCGGCGGCACGCGCGGGGTCGCCAGGGAAACCCGCGCCGCCGGCGCGACCGACGGTGGCGGCGCCGACGGTGCCGGAATACTCCGGCGGCACCTCGCGCACCTGCATCGACGCGCCCGCCCAGTCGGTCCGGAAGCCGCTCGGCTCGACGACCAACACACGCACGCCGAATTGCGCGGTCTCCGCGCGTAGCACCCGGCTGAACCCGTCGATCGCGAACTTCGCCGCCTGGTACGACGCCAGCCCCGGCGACCCGCCTACGCGGCCGCCCACCGAGGAGAACTGCACGACCAGCCCGCCGCCCTGCGCCCGCAGGTACGGGATCGCGGCCTTCGACACGTTGTAGACGCCCCAGAAGTCGGTCTCGAACTCGGCGCGCACGTCGGCGTCGTCGCCGGTCTCGATCGGCGCGACGGTCGCGTATCCCGCGTTGTTCACGATCACGTCGAGCCGCCCGAACCGCGCAGCGGCCTCTGCGAGAGCTTCCGCGGTGCGGACCGGGTCGGTCACGTCCAGCGCCAGCGGCAGGACACGGTCCCCGAACTCGGCCACCAGCGGGTCGAGCTGCTCGGGCCGCCGCGCCGTCGCCGCGACCCGATGTCCGGCACCCAGGGCGGCCACGGCGAGCGCCCGGCCGAAGCCGCGGGAGGAACCGGTGATGAACCATGTCTGCGTCATAGGATTAGTACAACACTGTTGTACTAATTATGCAACGGCGGTGTGTTAGATTTCTGGTGTGGGTGCCACGGAGTTCCAGCGCGCACGGTCGCCCGAGGCGAAGGCCGTCCGTGAAGCCGCGATCCTCGACGCCGCGCGGACACTCGCCGAGCAGCACGGAACGCGGGACGTCACGCTCACCGACATCGCGGCCCACGTCGGCATGCACAAGTCGGCGATGCTCCGCTACTTCGAGACGCGGGAGGAGATCTTCCTGCGGCTCACGGCCGCACGCTGGCAGGAGTGGGTGCCTGCGCTGTGCGGCCGGATCGCGGGGCTCGCCGCGCCGGCCACCGTCGACGGTGTCGCGGCGGCCTTCGCCTCGACCCTTGCCGAGCGCGGCCTGTTCTGCGACCTGCTGGCACAGGCGCCGATGAACCTCGAGCGCAACGTCTCGGTCGAGCGGGTCCGCGAGTTCAAGCTGGTCACCCGGTCCGCGCTCGATCGCATCGCCGCGGCACTGACCGCGGCGCTCCCCGCGCTGACCGCCATCGATGCGGCGGACGTCGTCGGCACCGCCACGTCACTCGCGGGCACGTTCCACCAGATCTCCACCCCACCGCCCGCGATCGCCGCGTTGTACCGCAGCGACCCCCGCCTCGGCCACGCCCTCATCGACCTCGACCCCCGCCTGCAACGGATCCTCGCCGCTACCCTCTCCGGGCTCGTCGCGCGTTCCAGATAGGCCGATCCGCCTCTCCCACACCGCCGCGGCGAACGCGGCTAAGGCGGAGTCTGTCGCCGCACGGCTCGCTGTGAGCAGCGGGAGCCGGACCGCCGGTGAGGCGATGCGCCCCTGCGCGGCGAGCACCGCCTTGATGACCACCGGATTCGGCTCGGCGAACAGGGCCACTGCGAGCGGTACCAGGGCGTGCCCCAGGGTGCGTGCCTCGTCGACCCGGCCGGCAGCCCAGGCTGCGACCAACGCTGCGTACTCCCGCGGGGCGACGTTCGCCGACGCGAGGATGGCACCGTCGGCACCCAGCGCGAGTGTCGCGCTCACAGTGACATCGTCGCCCGCGAGAAACGCGACGCCGTCCGCCCGGTCCGCGAGCAAGCGCATCGTCGTATCCCCGAGGACGCCCGGCGCGTGCTTGAATCCGACCACGCCGTCGGTGGCGGCCAGCTCGGTGACGGCGTCGAATCCGAGGATGCGGCCTGTGCGAGCAGGGACGTCGTAGACGATGACGGGCAGTGGGCTCGCGGCCGCCACGGCCCGGAAGTGCGCGATGACGCCGGCGGCGGAGGGACGCGTGTAGTACGGCACGACCACGAGTACCGCGCCGGCGCGCCGGTCCACCTCTCCGACAGCGGCGACGGTGGCGGCCGTCGCGTTGCTGCCGGCGCCGACGGTCAACATCGCACCGTGATCCGCGCACGCCTGCGCGCACACGTCGAGCACGGCGCGCTTCTCCGCCGCGGCGAGCGTGGCCGGCTCGCCCGTCGTGCCGAGGGCTACGAGGCCGACGGCGCCTGCAGAGAGGACGTCGTCGGCCAGCCGCTCGAGGCCGGCGGTGTCGAGGCGGTCGTCGGCCGTGAACGGGGTGATCAGGGGAACGTGCAGTCCGGAGAGATCCATACCCAGAGCCTGGTCGCGATACAGCATCAGATCCAGGTCGAATATCCGACGCATCCATTAAGCTGAACTGATGCTCGACGTGCGACGGCTGATGCTGCTCCGCGAACTCGCGCACCGCGGAACCATCGCGGCCGTCGCCGACGCGCTCTCGTACACACCGTCTGCCGTCTCCCAGCAGCTCGCGACACTGGAGCGCGAGGCGAGCGTCCCGCTGCTCGAGCGGACAGGCCGCAGCGTGCGGCTGACATCGGCCGCGCACCGGCTTGTGGAGCACGCCGAGGCGGTGTTCGAGCAGCTCGAGCAGGCGGCGGCCGACCTGCGCGCAGACACCGGCGCGATCGCCGGTCAGCTGCGGATCGGCGCCTACCCCACCGCGATGCGAGCCCTGGTCACACCGGCGCTCGTCGCGCTGAGCCGGGAACACCCCGGGCTCCGCGTCAGCGTCACCGAGATCGATCCGGCCACCGCCCCCGGCGCGCTGCGGGCAGGCCGGCTCGACCTCGCGCTGCTGCACGAGTACGACGGCCTCCCGGCCGGGCGCGATCGGTCGCTCCAGACCGAGCCGCTGTTCGACGAGGCGGTGCTACTAGCGGCCCCCGCCCATAGCGATGCACCGATCACGACCGCCGCAGCGGCCGACGCCGACTGGGTGTCCGGGACATCGGGCACGCTCTGCCACGAGGTGACGATCCGGACCTGCGAGACAGCCGGATTCGCACCGCGAATCCGACACCACACGGACGACTACGCCGCCGTGCTCGCGCTCGTGGCGGCCGGGCAGGGTGTCGCCCTGGTGCCCGAGACCGCGGCGTTCGCCCCGCCGGTCGGAGTGCGATTCACCCCGATCACCGTCCGGCGCCGAACCCTGCTCGCCTACCGGCGGGGCACGGCGAGGCTACCCGCGACCGCGGCGGGCACCGCCGCCCTGCACAGCGCAGCGGCCGGGATCGTCCGGGACCCGGTCACGTCGCGCTGACCACCCCGCCGGCGAGCAGGCCGAGTACGACGACGCCGACCACGATCCGGTAGCCCACGAACCAGTACAGCGAGTGCTTGGACACGAAGCCCAGCAGCCACGCGATCGACGCGTACCCCACCACGAACGCGATCACCGTCGCCACGAGCAGCTGCACCCCGGCCGCCTGCAGCCCCCCGCCGTCGGACGTGAACGCGTCGGGCAGGCTGAACAGCCCCGACGCCGTGACCGCCGGGATCGCGAGCAGGAACGACAGCCGCACGGCGGCCGGCCGCTCCAGCCCGAGGAACAGGCCCGCCGACGACGTGGCGCCCGATCGCGAGACGCCGGGGATCAGCGCGAGGCTCTGGGCGAGCCCCATCGCGACGCCGTCCCGCACGGTCAGCTGCGCGAGCGGGCGGCGCTTGCTCCCGAGGTGCTCGGCGGCGGCGATCACCAGCGCGAACACGATGAGCATCGTGGCGACCAGCCACAGGTTCCGCGCACCGCTGCGGATCTGGTCCTTGAACACGAAGCCGAGCACGCCGATCGGGACGGTGCCGATGATCACGTACCAGCCGATGCGATAGTCGGGCCCACGCTCGGCGGGACGCGCGAGACCCCGGAACCACGCCAGAACGATCCGCACGATGTCGCGCAGGAAGTAGATCAGCACCGCGGCCTCGGTCCCGAGCTGCGTGACGGCGGTGAACGAGGCCCCTGCGTCGTGCCCGAACCAGATCGCGGACACGATCCGCAGGTGCCCGGACGAGCTCACCGGCAGGAATTCGGTCAGCCCCTGCACCGACCCGAGGACGATGGCCTGCAGCCAGGTCATATCCATCAGGCGCGCCACCGCCCAGCGGTGGTCCGATCCCGGGCCGATACGGGCGACACCGTCACAAAACGTGCATAAGTCACCCGGGCACGGTACCGGGTCCGCGGCGGCCGGTAGTTTCGTGACCATCATGCCTGTCTCACCCCGCACGCGGCTCCGCCGCCGGCGCTCGACCGCCTCCCTCCCGATCCGGGCGCTGGTCGCCGCCGCCGTCGCCACCGTGGCCGTCGCCGGCTGCTCGTCGAGCACCCCCGAAAGCCGGAAGCCGACGATCGTGCCGGCCAGCCCCGCGACCGCCCCCGTCACCGCCACGCCCGTCGGGCAGGTGGTGGCGGCGCCGCCGGGTGTGGCGCTCGCGTTCGACACACAGTCGCGCACCCTCGCAGCCGTCACGCAGAACGAGGTCCTGCTGTACTCGGTCGACGGTGGCCTGCGGCAGAAGGCCGCCGTGCCGCTGGACACGCACGCCCCGGGCCGTGCGGTCGTGGCGACGGGCGGCGGATTCCTCGTGGCGGCGAAGGGCGCGATCATCCGGATCACCGCCGACGGTGCCGCGCGCGTCACGGACGTCGACGGCGACGCGCTCACCGCCGTTCCCTACCAGGGCAAGAACGGCGTGGACACCCTCGTGGGCCTCGCGGACGGCCGGATCGAGGAACTGGGCGGGAAGACCCCCCGGACGATCTCAGGGCTCGTGGAGGCGAGCCGACTCCTGGTGCATGGCGAGGACGTCCTCGCCGTCGACCGCCGGCAGGCGACTCTCACGGTGGTCGACACCACGGCTGGGAAGCTCGGCGACGCGCTACGAGTCGGGCGGGGCATCACCAACGCGGAGATCGACCCCTATGGGCGGGTCGTGGCGGTGGACACCGGCCACAACCAGATCATCGGGTTCACGGCGTCACCGTTCATGGAGCGGTTCCTCTACCCGGTGCCCGGCGCGCCGTACGCCGTAGACTACGACGACGCCGCCAAGCTGGCGTGGGTCACCACGACCGGAACGAACCAGGTGGTGGGCTACGCGTTGTCGTCGGGTGAACCCGTCGAGAAGCAGCGTAAGGCCACCGTCGCCGAGCCGGACGCAGTCGCCGTGGATCCCCGGGACGGCACGGTCTTCGTGCTGTCGGCCGCGGGTGGTGGCGTGCAGGCGATCCCGACCCGCTAGGAGGCAGCCCGTGAGCGACACGAAGTCCGACGGTGACGGCGCGTCCCGTCCGGGTGGGCGCCGCGGCGCCGAGCCCGAGTACGATTTCCTGCCGCTGCGGCTACCACGCGAGGTGTCGCGGGTGACCGCCACTATGCGCCTGCAGATCGAGGCCGAGTTCGGCGGGTGGGAACTCTCGCGGGTCCGCCTCTACACCGACGGTTCGCGCCGGATCCTGCTGCGCCGCCGCCGTACCAAGACCACCAGCATGCTGCCCGAGCCGAGCACCACGAGGGGTGTGTAGCCGATATGTACCAGCTCCTGCTGCGGATCCTGTTCCGAGTCCCCCCGGAACGGATCCACCACTGGGTGTTCGGGCTGATCCGCGGGGTGACCGCGGTCGGACCCCTCCGGGACGTGGTCCGCCGGGTGTGTGCCTACCGCGATCCGGTGCTGCGGCAGACGGTGTTCGGTGTCGACTTCCCGGCGCCGGTGGGGCTGGCGGCGGGCTTCGACAAGAACGCTCGCGCCGTGAACGCGTGGGGTGCGATGGGATTCGGCTTCGCCGAGGTCGGCACCGTCACCGCGTATCCGCAGCCGGGCAACCCGGCTCCGCGGATGTTCCGCCTGCCCGCCGACCACGCGCTGATCAATCGGATGGGCTTCAACAACTACGGGTCCGGAGCCGCGGCCAACGAGCTGCGCAAGCGGGCACCCGGCAGCGCGGCGGTGCCGATCGGCGCGAACATCGGCAAGACCAAGGTCACCGCCCTCGAGGACGCCCCCGAGGACTACCGGGCGAGCGCCATGCTGCTCGGTCCGCTGGCCGACTTCGTCGTGGTCAACGTGTCGTCCCCCAACACGCCCGGGCTGCGTGACCTGCAGGCCGTCGACAGCCTGCGCCCCGTGCTGGCGGCGGTACTCGACACCGTCACCGTCCCCGTGCTGGTGAAGATCGCCCCGGACCTGTCCGACGAGGATGTCGACGCCGTGGCCGACCTCGCGGTCGAGCTGGGCCTGACCGGCATCGTCGCCACCAACACCACCGTCAGCCGCGACGGTCTGGTCACCGATCCTGCGCTGGTCGCAGGGTTCGGTGCGGGCGGCGTGTCCGGCCCGCCGGTCGCCGAGCGCTCGCTCCAGGTGCTGCGCCGGCTGCGCGCGCGCGTCGGCGGCCGGCTGACGTTGATCTCCGTGGGCGGCGTCGAGGACGCAGCCGGGATCTACGAGCGGATCCGCGCCGGCGCCTCGCTGGTCCAGGTGTACACGCAGTTCATCTACGGCGGTCCGTTGTGGGTGGCGGCCGCGCACCGCGAGCTCGCGGCGCTCCTGCGCGCGGACGGCTTCAGCTCGGTGGCCGACGCCGTCGGCGTCGACGTCGCCGCGCGGTGACGGCGCTCGATCTCGCCGGCGTCGCGACGCGCTCGCGCTACCTGGTGGTGCACCGACCCGGCGCGGCCTCACGACCTCGACCGGAGGTGCGCGCGGCGTAGCACCGACGGCCGGAGAACCTACTTCTGCTCGTAGATCCCCAGCAGGGTCCCCCGCCCGATCGCCGCCCCGAACAGATTGAAGCCGAGGTAGGCGGGCGTCGCCGTCTCGGGCAGATCCAGCTTCTCGACCCCGAGCGCGTGCACCACGAAGTAGTACCGGTGTGGGCCGTGGCCGGCGGGCGGGGCCGAGCCGACGTACCGCCGGAGGCTGGCGTCGTTGCCGAGGGTCAGGGCGCCGTCGGGTAGCGAGCCCGGCCGGCCGTCACCGGCGCCGGCGGCGAGCGACGTGACCGACGCCGGGATGTTCGCCACCGCCCAGTGCCAGAACCCGGACGCAGTGGGCGCATCGGGGTCGTAGCAGGTCACGGCGAACGACTTGGTCCCCGCAGGGAAGCCGGACCAGGACAGCTGCGGCGATTCGTCCTGCCCGCCCGCGCCCATGATGCCGCTGCGCTGCGCGGACGGGATCTCGCCACCGTCGGTGAACGACTCGGACGTCACGGTGAAGGTGGGCAGCGCGGGCAGCCCTGCATACGGGTCGAAGCTCTGATCGGGCATGGGTGTTCCCTTCCGTTCGAGGTGTCTAACTGTGCATCAGGAAGTGCTCGAAGACGTTCGTCCCGAACACTAGCGCGTCCACTGGTACCCGTTCGTCGACGCCATGGAACAGCGAGGCGAAGTCGAGATCCTCGGGCAGCTTGAGCGGCGCGAAACCGAAGCAGCGAATCCCCAACTTGGCGAACGCCTTCGCGTCCGTTCCGCCCGAGAGCATGTAGGGCACCGTCCGTGCCCCCGGGTCGTGCGCCAGGATCGCGGAGTTCATGGCGTCCACCAGGTCGCCGTCGAAGGTGGTCTCGTACGAGTCGAGCTTGGTGATCCACTCGCGCGTCACGTCCGGACCGATCAACTCGTCGACGGTCTTCTCGAACGCCGCCTGGCGCCCCGGCAGCACCCGGCAGTCCACCACCGCCTCCGCGGTCTGCGGGATCACGTTGGCCTTGTACCCGGCCTTGAGCATGGTGGGGTTGGCGGTGTCGCGCAGCGTGGCGCCCACGATGCGGGCCAGTCCCCCGATCTTACCGAGCACGGTCTCGAGGTCCGGCTGATCGGGCGAGATGTCGAGTGTGGACTCCTCGTCGAGCGCCCGCAGGAACTCGGTCACCGACTCGGTGAGCACCAGGGGGAACCGGTGCCGGCCGAGCCGGGCGACCGCCTCGGAGATCAGCGTGACGGCGTTGTCCTCATGCAGGAACGAGCCGTGCCCGGCTCTTCCCTTGGCGGTCAGCCGCATCCAGCCGAGGCCCTTCTCGGCGGTCTCCACCAGGTACAGCCGCTTCTTGTCACCAGCGGGCGTGTCGACGGTGAGCGAGAACCCGCCCACCTCGCCGATCGCCTCGGTCACCCCGTCGAAGAGCTCGGGGCGGTTGGCCACGAGCCACTGCGAGCCCCAGGTCCCGCCCGCCTCCTCATCGGCGAGGAAGGCCCACACGATGTCCCGTGGAGGAACGGTGCCGGACGAGCGCAGCTGCCGGGCCAGCGCCAGCATGATGCCGCACATGTCCTTCATGTCGACGGCGCCGCGGCCCCACACGTAGCCGTTCTCGACCGCCCCCGAGAACGGGTGCACGCTCCAGTCGGCCGCCTCTGCGGGCACCACGTCGAGGTGCCCGTGCACCAGCAGCTTCCCGCGCGTCCGGTCCGCACCGGGCAGTGTGGCGAAGACGTTGCCGCGGCCGGGCTGGCCCGACTCGACGTAGACGGTCTCGTAGCCCACCTCCTCGAGGCGGGCCTGCACCCAGCGGGCGCACTCCTCCTCGCCCTTCGTGGTGGCCGACTCACCGGTGTTCGAGGTGTCGAACCGGATCAGCGTGCTGACGGTGTCGACCACCTCCAGGACGGCCACGGTGGGCGCTGAGGGTTCGGGCGCAGCGGAGGAATCGGCGGAGGTCACCTGTACAGGACTATCACGCGGGCACCCGCGGATGCAGGCCACACCCGCCCCGCCGCCACCGTCCCCGGAGTGCCGATCGTGCCCCTGACGTGCCGATTTGGGACGACGGGCGCGAATGGATTAGGGTTATCCACGCTTCCCGGCGCGGGTGGCGGAATGGCAGACGCGCTAGCTTGAGGTGCTAGTGTCCTATTAACGGACGTGGGGGTTCAAGTCCCCCTCCGCGCACAGATCGACGAAAACCCCGGGTCATTCCGGGGTTTTCGCGTATCTCGAGTCTTCCGAGGCGCATTCAGCGTAGGTGATACCGGCGGGCGGACAGGCGGTACGGCGCGAGTACGACGAGTTCGGCGGCCTCGATGTCGACCACCGGCCCGGGGTGCGCGGCGTCGGCATGCCTCCGAACCGCGGCGGTCGGTTCCAGCCGTGCGTCGGCGTGGACGACGACGCTCCACGCGGTGTGGGTGTCGTCGTCGCAGCCGTCGACTTCGAAGACCGTGTCGGGGTGCCTGGCGAGGTTGCGGAACTTGGTGCCCAATCGGGTGCGGATGAGGATCTCCCCGGCGTAGATCGCGTAGGTCACCGGGAACACCTCGATGGTGCCGTCCGGTGCGGTCGTCACGATGCGGCCCAGGGATGCATGGCGGAGCTTGTCCCACGCCTGATCGCCGGGCAGTGTGTACGTGCTCATCGGGTCTCCTCGGCGATCTCTCGGGTGGGGAACTCCCGGGCCGTCAGGGCCGTCGGGACCAGGACGACGATCTCGTCCGCGTCGCCGTCGACCAGCGGGTGCAGGCCCAGGCCGTCGGCCGCGGTCACCGCGCGGCTGTCCGTGACGATCCGCGCCGTCGCCCGGACGACGACGCTCCACGCCGCCTGTCCCGGCGCGTGATGGTCGACCTCGAACACGACGTCCGGGAACACCGCCAGCGTCGCAAGCTTCATGCCGGGGTGGGTGCGGATGAGGATGGTGTGGCCCCGGCAGACGTAGTTGATCGGGTACACATCGATCACGCCACCGCTGATCAGGGTGACGAGTCGGCCGATGTTCTCGCGGCTCAGTCGTTCCCACGCCTGGTCGACGGACAAGGCGGCGGTGTCTGTGGTGGGCATGTGGGTTCTCCTTGTCGCTGAATCCGCTGTCACCGCAGCGGGTCTCATTCGGTGGTGACCGAGTTCATCCGGGTCCAGTCCTTGTCCCAGGCGCGGTTACGGACGTTGTCGGCGACGGCGCCGACGGTATCGGCGAGGAATCCGTAGACAGCAGCCACGACGCCCGTCATAGCGATGACCGCGAATACCGTCGCGACGACGGCCTCCCCGTGATCGTGGGGGCGGTCGTAGTCGGTGTAGATGCTCTGGGCGGCCACGATCACGAGCGGGACGATGGTCACGGACGCGACGACGAGCCCGGTCTGCAGGGCCGATTCGACGCGGTCGATCGGCCGGACGAGTCTGCTGGTGCCCAGGTGTGCAACCCGCCACCAGTGCAGTTCGCGGGCCAGTTGGGTGGTGATCATCGGAGTGCTCCCGTTGCGGCGGTCATCAGTATCTGGGTCGGGATGATGCTCAACAGCACGGCTACGGTGACCGCTCCCATACGCAGACGCCGGGCACCGGCCGCGCTCTCTGCGAGGCGGATACCCGGCTCGACAGCGGAGACCACTCCGAGGGCGAGGACGAGTCCGAGGACCGGAAGGGTCGGCCGGTGCACGGTGAGCCACGCGGCGTATACGGTCGCCGTGGTGAGAACGAGGTGGGTCAGTCCGGCCCGGTAACTCGCTCTCCGTGACGTGCGCATCCGGCGGCCGTCGGGGTCGTCGGCCTCCGGGCGGCGCCGAAGCAGAGGCGAGCCGACCGTGTCGGTGATGAACATCGCGCCGTGGATGGCGGCAAGCATGTACAACCCCGCTCCCAGCGCGAGGGCGACATTGGTAGGAAGCACGGTCATCACCGGTCCTGTCTGAGGGGCGGGGGGCGAGGTGCCCTGCCGTTCTGCGATGGCGTATGTGACGACTGTGCCCTTCGGAGCGGCGCCCGACCTAGGGCCGGACCGCCTCCGCGCAGAGGACTTTCGTCACCTCGAACGGCCCGGATCCGGTGTTGATGTCGCTCGAGATCAAGGACTTTCGGCAGGCGCGCGGGGCGTGTGGCCCGCCTAGCGTCGAAGTCACAGGTGGGAACGGCCCGCCTCGCGACGACGCGGACCGCCGGCGAACTGGAGACTCCCATGACCAATCAAGCGATCACCCCGTACATCCTGGTCGGCGTGGACGGCTCGCCTGCCGCTCTGCGGGCGGTGAACTGGGCCGCGGACGAGGCACACAGGCGCGGCTTGCCGTTGGTGCTCGCGAACGTCGTCGATCCGGGAGATCTCGCGCACCGAGCTGCTGTCGGTACGTCCGACAGCACCTTCGCCACCCCCGAGACGTTCGGGCGGGAGGCGCTCGCCGCCGCCGAGCAGCGGGTGGCGAAACGGCACCCGTCCGTCTCCACGCGCGCCGTGGAGAAGACCGGCTCGCCTGCCCCGGCGCTGATCGAATTGAGCTGCGACGCGTATTTGACGGTCGTCGGTGCGACGGGGCTGGGTGGTTTCAGCTCGATCCTGTTGGGGACGGTGGCACTCGCGCTCGTGACGAACGGGCACAGCCCGGTCGCGGTGATCCGCGGTGCGGGCGAGATCGGTGCGATACCGCGCACCGGACCGGTGGTGCTCGGCGTCGACGGTAGCGAGTTCAGCGAGCCGGCGATCGCGTGGGCATTCGACGAGGCATCCCGCCGCAGCGCGGTTCTCACCGCGATACACGCGTGGACCGCGTACCCGAACGCCTACGCCCAGTCGTACGCGCTCGCGAGCGGGATCGACTACGACGCAGAGGAGGTCGAGCATCGTGCGCTGCTCACCGAACGTCTCGCCGGTTGGGGGGAGAAGTATCCCGATGTGCGGGTGCGACCGATGATGGTGTCCGGCAGCGCCTCGGACGTCCTGCTCGATCACACCGCCGACGCGCAACTGGTCGTGGTCGGCAGCCGAGGCCGCGGTGAGGTCGCCGGGGCGGTGTTCGGATCCGTCAGCCGCATGCTGATCCATCACGCCCCGTGTCCCGTCCTGATCGCGCGCAACCACCCGACGCATCGAGCCGTGTGATGATCGCCCCCGACAGCACTCGACAGCGCCCGGCCGCGGACGCCGACCGCCAGGACCCTGCGGCACCCGACCTCGCCGAGCGTGCGGCGCCGGTCCGTGAACTGATGGCGGACGCGCACCTGCGCCACCACCGGTGGATCACCGAACACGGAGTAGACCTACCCGAAGTACAACATCGGACCACGGAGGGGAGGACCTCACCGTGGTCGGCCAGAACGACATCCGGGGGCTTGAACTCATGTCCGCCACTGAGGCCGCAGGGGACCGACCGCGACGAGGCGCCGCGCGCCGCCTGGTGGTTCTCGGTCAGGAGCGGACCGCTCCGGTGCGGGTGACCTCGTGTTCGTCGACAACGGTCGTGACCGAGCGCGGAGGGCGGCCTTCGCTGCGGCGATCCGCGCGGGTTCGTGACCTTCCTCGGCGTCGTCGGCGACTGCGTCGGATGTCGGGTCGTCGGTCCCGAGTCTTCGGGACCTATGTGCTTCTGTTTCAGGTCGGAATTGTTGTGTCCAAACGTAATACGATCCGGTGTAGCCTCGTGTCAGCCGCCGATCCGATGGCGGGCGGTAGCGAGTCGATCGAAATCCCGAGAGCCTGGTGATGATCATGCGTAGGTGGCGAACGACCCGGCCGGCGCCTATCGCGTCGCGACCGTTGGAACTGGTCGAGGAGTCCAGGCCGCATCCACGCCGAGGCGAGCTGTTGATCGAGGTCGACGCGTGCGGCGTGTGCCGGACCGATCTGCACGTGGTCGAAGGCGACCTGCCTGTGCACCGCGAGCACGTCACCCCCGGTCACGAGATCGTGGGTCGCGTCGTCGAGATCGGACCGGACACCGACAGCCCGGTCCAGCCGGCCGATCTCGTCGGTGTCCCTTGGCTCCGGCACACCTGCGGCACATGCAAGTACTGCCTCAGCGATGCCGAAAACCTCTGTAAGCAATCCGAATACACGGGATGGGATCATGACGGTGGGTATGCGGAACACGTCATCGCCGCAGCCGACTACGTGCTCGCGCTGCCGACCGGCTACTCCCCCGAACACCTGGCGCCACTGCTGTGCGCGGGCATCATCGGGTACCGCGCCCTGAAGCGTGCCGCGTTACCGGCAGGCGGACGGCTGGGAATCTACGGCTTCGGAGGCAGCGCTCATCTCGTCGCACAGGTCGCATTGCTACAGGGGGCGACCGTGCACGTGATGACCCGCGATCAACAGGCCCGTGATCTCGCGCTCGACCTGGGCGCCGCATCGGTGCACGACACCTACCAGAAGCCGCCCGAGCCGCTGGATTCGGCGATCGTCTTCGCGCCGGTCGGCGACATCGTGCCGACCGCGCTCGAAGCGCTCGACTCGGGCGGAACGCTGGCGCTCGCCGGCATACATATGACCGACACTCCGCCGTTGAACTATCAACGACATCTCTTCCACGAGAAGCAGATCCACAGCGTCGAAGCCAATACGCGCGGCGATGCGAGGGAGTTCCTCCGGTTCGCAGCGGAGCACCGGCTGCGGGTGGAGACCACCAGCTACGCGCTCGCGGATGCCGATCAAGCGCTCGCGGATCTCGAGAGCGGCAGCTTCGCCGGAGCGGCCGTGCTGATTCCGTGATGTGGTACGCCGGGCCGGCCGGATAGCGACACAGCGGGAGCTGTGGCGGTACGCCACGCGCCATCGGACGGAAGTCCCCGTCGATCGGGGACTTTCGGCAGGTGTGGAGCGCGGCAGGGCGTCCTACCGTGAAGTAGGTCAGGCCGGTGGGCCACCCTCGTATGCACTGGAGAACCTCATGACCAACCAAGCGATCACCCCGTACATCCTGGCCGGAGTCGACGGCTCACCAGCTGCTCTGCATGCGGTCGGCTGGGCCGCCGACGAGGCGCGGAAGCGCGGCCTGCCCCTGCTGCTCGCCAACGTCATCGAGACGAGTGGTACGGAGTACGGACCCGCTTTCGGTGTCTCGAACTCCGTGTATGCCAGCATGGAGAAGTGGGGGCGGGAGGTGCTCGCCGCAGCCGAGGAGCGGGTCACGACGAACTATCCATCGGTGCGGATGTCGACCATCCAGAAGACCGGCGCCCCGGCCGCGGAGCTGATCACGCTGAGCCGGGACGCGCACCTGACAGTGGTCGGTGCGAACGGCCTCGGCGGGTTCAGTTCGGTGCTGCTGGGAACGGTGGCGTCGGCAATGGTGACCGACGGGCACAGCCCCGTCGCGGTGATCCGCCGCGCCGGGAAGGCCGAGAACATCCCCACCACCGGACCAGTGGTGCTCGGTGTCGACGGCAACGAGGACGGCGAGACCGCGATCGCCTGGGCCTTCGACGAGGCGTGCCGGCGCGGAGCGACTTTGACCGCCGTCCACGTGTGGACCGCATATCCGACGGGAGCGGCACACGTGTACGCAGTGGCAGCCGGGGTCGACACCCGTGCCGAGGAGGAGGAGCATCGCGAGCTTCTCGCGGAGCGCCTCGCCGGCTGGCAGGAGAAGTACCCCGATGTCGCGGTGCGACGGGTCATCGCGGCCGGTAAGGCGACCGACGTACTCCTCGAGCACACTGCTGACGCGCAACTGGTCGTCGTCGGTAGCCGTGGCCACGGCGAGATGACGGGGATACTGTTCGGGTCGGTCAGCCGCGCGTTGATCCACCACGCGCCGTGCCCGGTGCTGGTCGCCCGGGAACGTGGGAGGAATTGATCGGCGCGCTCGCGCCCGGAGAATCATGAACCAGATCAGCGCGGCCCTCTGCGACGTACGAACCGTGTGCGCTACAAAGAGATCCGAGCAATGCAGCAGCTCCCGCTGACCGGTGTGGACGCACTGCGCCGGTGGCGTATCTGGGGTTCGGGTGACTTCGTGCACTGGTGGGATCTCGATGTACGGCGCCCGGCAAGGGGATCGTAATCGTGCTCGACCTGGGCGATCGCATTCGACCCACATCACACCCGCCGACTCGGACGCCGTCCCCTCGCGCGACATTGACGAGCCGGACACCGCAGCCGACTCACATCGGGGCGTAGAAGAGACGAAGTTCCCCGTCTATCAGGGACTTTCGGCCCGTGTGACGTCGGTGGCGTGGTCATACCGTGGAAGTCGCAGGCAGCACAGTCCCACTTTCGAGACCGGAGCACTCCCATGACCGATCAAGCGACCATTCCGTACATTCTCGTCTGTGTCGACGGCTCCGTGGCCGCGTTGGAGGCGGCCGACTGGGCCGCCGATGAGGCACAGAGTCGGAGTCTGCCGCTCATGCTGGCCACGGTCGCGGACCTGAGGGGCTTCGCTTACGGACCGTTCATGGAGGCCTCGGACAGCGCGTTCGCCGCCATCGAGAAGTCCAGTCGGGATCTGCTCGCCGAAGCGGAGCGGCGGGTTGGGGAGCGCCACCCGTCGGTCTCGACCGCGGTGTCGGAGAAGGCGGGATCACCGTCTGCGGAGTTGATCGCGCTGAGCCGAGACGCATACCTGACCGTGGTCGGTGCCACCGGCCTCGGCACCATCGGCTCCGTCCTACTGGGCACGGTGGCATCGGCGCTGGTGACCAACGGCCACAGCCCGGTCGCGGTGATTCGGGGCGGGGATGCGACGACCACCGTGCCGCGCACCGGCCCGGTCGTGGTCGGCGTCGATGACGGCAGGGGCAGCGAGACCGCGATCGGGTGGGCGTTCGACGAGGCGTCCCGACGTCGCGTGGCACTCACTGTGGTCCACGCCGGCGTCGGTCGCCCGAGCGACGCTGCGCGTCCTCGTTCGCGGGCCGGAGCAACCGAGGACGCCGAGCAGGACGCGCTGCTCTCGGCCCGTCTCACGGGGTGGCGGGACAAGTACCCCGACGTGCGGGTGCACGAGATCGTCGCCGTCGACGATGCGACGGACAGCCTGCTCCACCACGCCGCCGGCGCACAACTGGTCGTCGTCGGGAGCCGAGGCCACGGCGACCTCACCGGACTGCTGTTCGGATCGGTCAGCCGTACCCTGATCCACCGGGCACCGTGCCCGGTGCTGGTCGCCCGCAACAGCACCACTCACTGAACGGCGCGCGTGTATCCATACGGCGATCGTCGGGGTCCGAGGAGTGATGTGCGGCGGACCGGATCGTGCGACACTTCAACCCATGACCGCCGGACCCGGCGATGACCTGCCGTCCATCGATGTGACGCGTGACCTCGAGCACCTCGGGCTGGACGAGCTCCTGCGGGAGATCCGCGAACGGATCGCGGCGATCGTCGCAGGCGCACGGAACCGCGTCGATGCCCTCCTCGATGCGGTCATCGCGGTGAGTTCTGGCCTCGACCTCGACGTGACACTCCGCCGGATCGTGCGGGCCGCCGCCGATCTACTCGACGCCCGCTACGGAGCGCTGGGGGTCCTCGGCCCCGACGGCATGCTCACCGAGTTCGTCTACGACGGTATCGATGACGCCACCCGTGAGTTGATCGGGCCGCTGCCCACCGGCCACGGGGTACTCGGGGTGGTGATCGACGAGGCGAGGCCGCTGCGGCTGACGGACATCTCGGCGCACCCGGCGTCCGCCGGATTCCCGCCCCACCATCCACCCATGAAGACGTTCCTCGGTGTCCCGGTGCAGGTCCGCGGCGAGGTGTTCGGCCGGCTGTACCTCACCGAGAAGAGCGGCGGTCACGAATTCACCGAGGATGACGAAGTCGTAGTGCGCGCTCTCGCCAGCGCGGCGGGTATCGCCATTGACAACGCCCGTCTGTATACCCAGGCGCGTCTGCGGCAGCGCTGGCTCGAGGCCACCGGCGAGGTCCGTACCAGCCTGCTCACCAGCGACGACCCCCGCGAAGCGCTGCACCTGGTGGCCGCACACGCCGCCGAACTGGTCGACGCGGACCTGGCACTGATCGCGGTCCCCGACCAGTTCGACGACGATCCGGTGGAACTGTCCATCACTGCCGGAGTGGGAACACAGGTCGAGCGACTCCTCGACCAGCCGATCCCTCTGACAGGCTCCACCGCCGGCAAGGTGTTCGAAGCCGGTGTCGCCGCCAACGTCGGCAGGCTGTGGCAAGACCTGGGAACGGACACCGGCCCGGCGCTGGTGCTACCCCTGCGCGGTCGCAACGCGACGCTCGGGGTGCTGGTGCTTGCGCGTGACATCGGCCGTCCCGCATTCGATGACGACCAGACCGATCCGGCGGCATCGTTCGCCGACCAGGCGGCGCTGGCGCTCGAGCAGGCGGAGGCGCGCGCTGGGCGCAACGAGCTCGAACTGGTCGCCGATCGAGACCGGATCGCCAGAGACCTGCACGACCACGTCATTCAGCGGCTGTTCGCCGTCGGCCTGGCGATGCAGGGCACCCACCGCCGCGCGGTGCGGATGCCCGAGGTCGCCGCCCGCATCGACAACCACATCGACCAGCTGCAGGACGTGATCCAGGAGATCCGCACCGCGATCTTCGACCTGCACCGGCTCGGCCCCGAAGACGCGTCGCTGCGCAGCATCGTCCGCGAAGCGGTAGCCGAGCTGACCGCAGACACGTCGCTGCGCGCCACGGTTCGAACGTCGGGACCGCTCGATGTGGTGCCGGAGGACATCGCCGAACACGCAGAGGCCGTTGTACGGGAGGCGGTCAGCAACGCGGTCCGGCACGCGCACGCCAGAGTGCTGACGGTCACGGTGTCGGTGGTCGACGATCTGGTCGTGGAGGTGGTCGACGACGGGGTCGGGATCCCCGACATCGCCGCCCGCAGCGGTCTCGTCGGCCTTGCCGACCGCGCCCGCGCCGTCGGTGGGACCTTCGACGTCAGCAGCCCTGCAGTGGGCGGCACACGCCTGGTGTGGTCCGCCCCGATGCCGTCCGCCTCCGCCGACTGAGGACTTCCGGCCCTACGGCTCCACGAGTCGACGAAATAGCCTGAACCACATGGCGAACAATGTGATCGAGGCTCGCGGGCTGCGCAAACACTTCGGGCACGTCGCCGCTCTCGACGGCGTGGATCTGGACGTCGCGGCCGGCGATGTCCATGCGTTGATCGGCCCCAACGGTGCGGGGATGTCCACTGCCATCCGAGTGTTCCTGGGCCTGCTGCGCCGATCGGGCGGATCCGTGTCCGTCCTCGGTGGGGACCCGTGGCGCGATGGGCCGAGGATCCATCGCCGGATCGGCTACGTCCCCGGTGACGTCACGCTATGGCCGTCGCTCACGGGTGGCGAGACGATCGATCTGATCGGCCGGCTCCGGGGACGGGTGGACGACGTCCGCCGGACCGAGCTGATCGAGCGGTTCGAGCTCGACCCACACCGCAAGTGCCGGACCTACAGCAAGGGCAACCGTCAAAAGGTCGCGCTGATCTCCGCACTGGTCACCCCGGTCGACCTCCTCATCTTCGACGAACCGACCTCAGGGCTCGATCCACTGATGGAGGAACAGTTCGCGAAGTGCATCGCCGAAGCACGCAACGACGGCACCGCGGTGCTGCTGTCGAGTCACAACCTGTCCGAGGTCGAACATCTCGCGGACACCGTGACCGTCGTCAAGAACGGAGTCACCGTCGACAACGGCAGCCTGGCCGACATGCGCCGACACGCCCGGACCCGAATCGACGCCGTCGTCACTCAGCCCTTGCGACTCGATGCGATCCCCGGCGTACGAGACTTCTTCATGACCGCGGATCGCATGACGTTCACCGTCGACATCCCTTCACTCCCGGCGGCACTGGCTGCAGTTGCGACCGCCGAGCCGACCTCGGTGACCTGCCGGCCGCCGACGCTCGAAGAGATGTTCCTCGCGCGCTACGACACTCGTGAGTCGGTGCGGCCATGACCGGTCTGATCGCCACCCTGCGCGGCGCGACCGGATCGTCGTCCCGTCGATGGTCACGCTGTTCGGACCGATTCACGCAGCCACGTTCGGTGCACCGGCCATGGTCGAGATGACGGTCTTCACCCCGGCCTGCATCGGGCTGTGTCGCGGCGTTGATCGAGGCCGTCTGCGTCGGCATGGGTAGCGGCCGGCCGTCGCAGTCGGGCTGTTCGCCGCGGGGATGGACGGTCCCGGCTCGCTGGCGTTCGGCGCGTCGTGGGCGGCGAACGGGATCGTGAACGCGGTGGTCGCAGCACTCTGTGCGCAGCCTGCGTCCGACCGCCTCGATGGCGACGTCGGCCCCAATCCGCCGGTGAGGTGTCCGACGACCGAGTCTACGTCCTCGCGACCGACGTGGACGACGGTGTCCGCACCGGCGCCGTGAGCCGCTGCCAGCCTCGACTGGTCACGGTCGACCGCGACGATATGGCCGGGACTGTACAAGCGGGCGGTCATGATCGCGGCGAGCCCTATCGGTCCCACGCCGACGACGACCACGGTCGACCCGGGCCGCACGCGCCCGTTGAGGACACCGACCTCGAGGATGTGCAGGTCGGTGCCGCAGATCGTCACTGCACCCACCTGCACGATCGCATCGGTGGACTGCTCGATCACCGGATCGGTCACGTGCTCCCACCTCGTCTCGCCGGGAGCGTGATACACCATGGCGCGCACGATTTCTCCTTCGTTTCTGGAATGGTCGTAGATCCTGTGTGGTCGGCGCTACGGTGGGGGCGGCGCATCGGGGCATCGTGGGCATCCGCTGCCGGCGGCCGGAAGTCGTCGCTGACGCCGGCGAACCCGGACGCCGAATCCCGCTATCCCGCTTGGCGTTCGGTGTCCACACGCCCGTCTGGCACCCCGGCCGCAGCGGCCGTCTCGCGGTTGAACACGTTCCCCATGTCGGAGATCGTGGACATCAGGGGCGCAGGCGATACCACGGTCGTGTTCTTGTCGACGCCGAGTTCGACGAGGGTCTGCAGATTGCGCGACTGCTCTACCAGCGTCACCTCCACACCCCACTGCACAGTCGTGGCGTCCAGGATCCGACGGATGTCCGCGTTGATCACGTCGGTATCCGCCAGCGCCTGGTCGAGAGTGTGCTTGCCGACCACCTTCCGGAGCGTGGTCTGCGCGATCTGATCGATCGCCGCGTGCACGTTTCGATCGCGACCACCGAGCGTTCCGCATCCACGATGCGGAAGTACGCGACCGCCGATATGTCCACGCTCACGTTGTCGCGGGTGATCCGCGCTGGTATCGGGTCACCACGCGGATCGCGGATGCCA
Source organism: Tsukamurella soli (assembly GCF_039541155.1). Classification (NCBI taxonomy): domain Bacteria; kingdom Bacillati; phylum Actinomycetota; class Actinomycetes; order Mycobacteriales; family Tsukamurellaceae; genus Tsukamurella; species Tsukamurella soli. The sequence continues at coordinate 8,161 of NZ_BAABFR010000034.1, read as the reverse complement.
CCACTAGCACGACGATGACTGTGGCGACGACCAATGTTGTTGTAGCCGTGTTCATTGCATCTGCCTTGTCTCGAGGGGCCGCGCTCAGGGCGACGCTGGAGCACGTCATCGATGCTTCGCCCGCGATGCGACCGTCGGTAGGGCATAAGGACCTGTGGTCGGGGGCCGTCGTCCCCTGGGTACGGAGACACCCGCACGGAAACCTGGAGACAGCGACCGGAGTGACACGCACCAGACGGTGCAGAAGGGGTACGACGATGCTGCGCGAACGCCCGATTACCGAGATGACCGAATCCGAAGTGTGGGAGACCGTCAGAGCGCACACCCGAGGACGGCTGGTAGTCGTCGTCGACGGGGAGGCGGAGATCTTCCCGGTGGATTACCAGGCCACCGGCGACCAGGTCACCTTCCTCACCTCACCGGGTACCAAACTCCGGGCGCTGCAGGCGAACCCCGCCGTCGTGTTCGAGATCGACGGAGCCGACGACCTCGCTCAGTCCGCCTGGAGTGTGGTCGTCCGGGGAACGGCTACCCATGTCCGCGACGACGGCGCCCTGGCCGCCGCCACCGTGAACGGTCTCGCGACCAGTCTCGACTTCCCCAAGTACGAGGTCGTCGTCATCACGCCGACCACGGCGTCGGGGCGCCGCTTCCGGCTCGACTCCGCGCACCGCGATCGCATCGACGATCACCCGTGATTTGTATCCTCGTCCCATGTCGCTCACGCTGCGTGGTCTCCTCGCCCCGATCGCCGCCGCCGTGCTCGCCGCCGCGGTGCTCGCCGGCTGCGGCGGGACCGCCTCCGCGGGAGCGCGACCGTCGGTGGGCCGGCTGGGAGCGCTGCTGACGTCGGGGCCGGGCACGCACGTCGACTCGCGGCTCGCCGCGGCCGCGACGGTCACGGACGTCTCGTACACGTCGTACACGCCGTCGGGTGCGCCGATCGCCGTCTCCGGCGCCGTGTACGTACCCAAGGGGGCCCCACCTGCGGGCGGCTGGCCGCTCGTGGCGTACGGGCACGGTACGACGGGTGTCACACACGGCTGCGCGCCGACGCTGTCGCCGGACATGTTCGGCAACCTGCCGGCCGTCGCGGGCCTCGTCGCGCAGCACTGGGCCGTGGTCATGAGCGACTACCAGGGCCTCGGCGGCCCGGGCGTGCACCCGTATCTCGACTCGACCGCCCAGGGCCTCGACGTCCTCGGCTCGGTCCGCGCTGCGCGGTCGCTCGGCCTGCCGCTGGCGCCGCAGACGGCGCTCTACGGCGTCTCCCAGGGCGGCCGCGCCACGGAGGCCGCCACCGAACTCGCCCCGGCGCGGACTCCGGAGATCCGCCTCATCGGGAACGCGATGACCTCCCCCGCACTGCGGCTCGACGTCATGTCCGCGATCGACCACGGCGCCCTCACGACGCCGCAGTATGCGATCTCGCCGCTGCTGGTGCGGGGCGTGCAGGCCGTCGACCCCACCCTGCGCACGGACCAGGTGCTCGCCGGGCCGCTGCTGCGCAACGACCGCGCGTTGCTCGCCTGCACCGCGACCACCACCGACACGCAGACCGCCGCCCTGCTCGCGGGCGTCACTCCGGCAGACGTGCACCCGACGGGCGCGGCGCGCGCGGCGATGGCCGCCTACTTCGACCGGAACCAGCTACCACGGCAGGCGAACCGGGCCGTGCCGCTGTTCGTCGAGCGGGGGACGGGAGACACGCTCGTCACGCCGGCGTGGACAGCGAGCGCGGTCCGAAGCCTCTGCGTCGCGGGTGTGACGGTGACCGAGCGCGTCCGTCCCGGCGGCCACGTCGAGGACGGTGACGTCGCCACCGCAGCCGCGTGGCTGGCGGACCGGTTCGCGGGTCGCCCGGCGAGCGATTCCTGCGGAGGCATCGCGTAGGCGTGCATATCGCCGGGGCGATCGGTGGACGTCGCGGGCGCGATCAGTCGACCGCCTCCTCCGCGGCCACGTCGGCGAGCGCCTCGGTGACCACGTGCGGGATGTCGCCGTCCACATTCACCATCACCCCGAACTCGTCCCGCTCGAGCGGCTCGAGGATAGCGAGCTGCGACGCGAGCATGTCCGCCTTCATGAAGTGGCCCTGGCGCGCCTGCATCCGCTGCAGGAGAAGCTCCGGGGTTCCGGTGAGCAGCACGAAGTAGACGTTCGCGCCGGCCGAACGGATCCGATCGCGGTACACCCGCTTGAGCGCCGAACAGGCGAGCACGATGGGTCGCCCGGCCTCCGCCTCGTCCGCGAACAGGTGCGCGATCGTGTCGAGCCACGGCCACCGGTCGTCGTCGGTCAGCGGATGGCCGGCGGCCATCTTGTCACGGTTCGCCTGGGGATGGAGGTCATCGCCGTCGGTGAAGGTCCGGCCGAGCCTCACGGCCAACTCGGACCCGACCGTCGTCTTGCCCGAACCGGACACTCCCATGACACAGATCTGGATAGTGGACACCCGATGAGTACAGCACGACCGTCCGCACGCCATGCCGCCCCAGCGGCGAAAGGCCGCTGCTAGTGGGAGCCCGCACCGCCGTGGCCGCCGCCGAAGCCCCCGTGACCAGCACCGGCGGACCCGCCGCCCGCTGCCCCACTACCCGTTGCCCCCGTGCTCGCGGTCCCGCCGCCCGACATCGAGGACCCGGTGGAACCGCTCGCGCCCGAGGACGACGCGGCCGCTCCTCCCGTGGAGTCGCCGCGACCGGACCAGCCGTGGTGCACGCCGGTGCCGGTGTCGTTCGTGTCGGCCTGCGAGGTGGAGGCTCCGTCGCTGCCCGTCTCCGTCGAGACCGCGGCAGAGGCCGACGTCGACGCGCCGGACCGGTGCCGCCCATGGCCGACGGGTGCTGCCGATGCCGTGTCCGCGTCGGTGACCGATGTCGTCTGCGTGGACACGCGCGTCGCGGCCGTAGCGGATTGCGTCGCCTTCGGGACCGCGACGTCGGCCGCCGACAGCGCCGGAACGGAGACACTGGAGGCAGTCGGCAGCGTGGCGCTGGGGAGCGTCACCGTCGGCGACGTCGCAGTCGGCAGGCTCACGGCCGGCAGCGAGAGCTGTGCGGGCACGATGCCCGCCAACGGTTGGGTGAGCGTGTTCACCGAGGGGATCGTGACGCCGAGAACTGTGGTCGGCTGTCCCGCCTCACCGAACGGTACGGCCGCGTTGAGTGCTTCGTTGATGGTGTCCACCACCACACCGGTCGGTGCGGGCAGCCCCACCTGGACCGCGATCGACTGGACGGCGTAGACCCACGGGTTCTCCTCCTGGCCGTCGAGCATCGGCTGCAGGACCACCAGCGTGGTGTTCGGTCCGATCGTGGTCGTCGTGGTGGTCCCGGTGGCCTCGAGCGCCGTCAGGTCGCTGGCCGTGTACAGATAGGAGTGGACGTACAGGCCCGGCACCAGGTAGAACGCCGCCACGGCCGGGTTGCTCGACAGGTTGGCGCCGAAGGTGTCGTCGTTGATGTCGTAGATCGTGGTCTGGACCGGCATGCCGGCGACGTCTACCGGCGTGCTCGGCACGCCCGGGGTGAACGCCGGCGCCCAGTCGACGAGCCCGGTGTTCGGCGTGTCGGGGTCACCGTAGGTCACGACGGTGACGTTCGTGAGGGGGTCCCCGTCCGCGGCGAGGTCGAGCACCGCGTCCTCGGCGATGGGCGCCCCCAACGAGTACCCGACCACCTCGGTCGGCTGTCCCGAAACGGACTCGATGGCGGCCTCGGTGGCAGAGGTCCCGGCGTCGAGCGACTGATCGTAGGTGTACGCCCCGTTGCCGAAGACGAACCCCGGGTAGCCGGCGCCGACCGTGGCCGGGTAGTCGATCGTCACGATGCCCGCGCCCGCCGGGAACAGCGACCCGAACCGTGTGATGCCCTCGGTGGAGTCGGTATCGCCCGCACCCCCGACCACGACCACGGTGGGCGCCCCGCCCGTGGGCAGGCTGTCGACCGTGTACGTCGATGTCGGCGGGGCCTGCGGCCCGATGTAGAAGATGGGGAACGGCACAGTGAGTGTGGTCGCGGCCTGCGCGGCGCCCGCGTTCGCGGAGCACAAGGCGACGGCGGTGACGGTGACGCCCACCGCCGCGCACAGTCTCCGGAGGCAGGAGGAAGACCGGACCCGCTGCGCTGCTTGATAATTAATGTCGATCCCCCATGGCTAGTGGAGCCCGTTGAATCGAGGTCGAGCTCGCGAGACGTGTTCAGCAGGGACCAGCGTATCGGTCGGGCCCACCACGCGCGGTAGCAGTAGGCCCCAACCCGACGTGCGACAATCGGTTCGAGCGGGCGCACCGCCCACCGTCGGCCCGATATTGGAAGGACCCATGCCCGCACCGATCGACCCCGACGAGCTCGCCGTCTTCCACCGGGTGCTCGCCGCCGCTGCGGATCTCGACGAGAAGGACCCCCAGTCGATCGAGGTCCAGCGCGCCGTGGGACACATGTTCAAGAAGGCCAAGCGCACGCGCCGACGTGCGGCGCGTGCCGCCGTGCGCGCCGCCGATGAAGCCGTCATGGAACGCACGGCCACCGGGTCGGCCGATCGGATCGACGACGAGACCGCGGGCATCCTGTTGAGCACCCCCACGGTCGGTGAGTCGGCAGGCGAGCTGACCCGCCCCCGGAACTGCTACATCTGCAAGCAGCTGTACACGCGCGTCGACGCGTTCTACCACCAGCTGTGCCCCGAGTGCGCGGCGATGAGCCACGCCAAACGCGACGCCCGCTGCGACCTGCGCGGCCGCCGCGCGCTGCTCACCGGCGGGCGGGCGAAGATCGGCATGTACATCGCGCTGCGCCTGCTGCGCGACGGTGCCGACCTCACGATCACGACGCGATTCCCCGTCGACGCGGCCCGCCGGTTCGCCGCGCTCGCCGACAGCGCCGACTGGCTGGACCGGCTGCACATCGTGGGCATCGACCTGCGTGACCCGGCGCAGGTGGTGGCGCTGGCCGACACCGTCGCCGAGCGGGGGCACCTCGACATCATCGTCAACAACGCGGCGCAGACGGTGCGTCGCTCCCCCGGCGCCTACTCGGCGCTCGCCGCCGCCGAGTCGGCCGACGTCCCGCCCGAGCTGGCGGCCCGCATCGTCACCTTCGGCCGTGCGAGTGCCGCCCATCCGGCGGCGCTGTCCGAGGCCCTCTCGGACCACGGCGACGACGCGACCCATGCCGCCGCGCTCACCGCGCTGGCCCTCCGCGGTGGCTCCGCGTCGGCGGCACGCATCGCCGACGGTTCCGCGATCGATGCGGGCGGCCTCCTGCCCGACCTGGTGCGCACCAATTCGTGGGTGCAGACCGTGGAGCGCATCGAGCCGCTCGAGCTGCTCGAGGTGCAGCTGTGCAACTCGGTCGCCCCCTTCATCCTGCTGTCCAAGCTGCGGCCCGCGCTCGAGGCGTCGCCCGCGCGACGCAAGTACGTCGTCAACGTGTCGGCGATGGAGGGCCAGTTCTCGCGTGCGTATAAGGGGCCCGGCCACCCGCACACCAACATGGCCAAGGCCGCGCTGAACATGCTCACGCGCACCTCCAGCGAAGAGATGTTCGGCACCGGGATCCTGATGACGGCGGTGGACACCGGGTGGATCACCGACGAGCGTCCGCACTACACCAAGATGCGCCTCGCCGAGGAGGGCTTCCGCGCACCGCTCGACCTGGTCGATGGCGCCGCGCGCGTGTACGACCCGATCGTGCAGGGCGAGAACGGGATCGACCTGTACGGCTGCTTCCTCAAGGACTATCGGCCGTCCCCCTGGTGAACCTGTGCACCCTTCCGTCGATCCACCACCTCAACCTGTGCACCCTTCCGTCGACGAAGCACCGAACCGCTGATCCGCTGTCGCAACATGTGCACCCTCCCGTCGGTCGTTCGCCGACGATTCGGTGCACATGTCGGGTCGCGGGATCGACGGTTCGGTGCCCAGGGTCAGCGGAAGGTGTAGTCGGTCAGCGGGAACCGGTCCTGCGTCCGCACGGCGTCGCGCACCGACGTGGGACGGAACAGCGGCGCCTCGCCGCGGCCGTTGATCCAGTACGAGTTCGACGATGCGCAGTTCCCCAGCCGGAACACCGAGTCCCCCAACAGGTCCTCCATGCGCGCCAGGAACCGGGCGTTGGCTTCCGCGGTCACCTCGAACCCGCCGCCACCGGTGCGGGCCACCTCGCCGAACAGGCGCCGGATGTGCCGCTGCTGGTACTCCACCGTGTTGAACCACGACAGCCCCACCCATGCGTACGGGCTGGCCAGCGTCAAGAAGTTGGGGAAACCGGGCACCGAGACGCCCTCATAGGCCTGGAATCGCGTGTCGCGCCACCACTTCCCGAGATTGCGGCCGTCGCGGCCGATCACCTCGATGGCGGGTAGGTTCGTCTTCCACACGTCGAATCCGGTGGCCAGGACCAGGGTGTCGATCTCGCGCCGGCCACCGTCCCGGGTCACCACGGCGTCCGCCTCGATGCGCTCGATGCCGGACGTCTCGAGGTGGACGTTCGGGCGGCCCAGCGCGCGGTAGTAGCCGTTCGACACCGTCGGGCGCTTGCAGCCGTAATCGTACGACGGGGTGAGCGCCGCCCGCAGCCGCCGGTCGCGGACGGACAGGAAGCGATGCACCCAGGCCGCCTGTGCCGCAGAGACGTTCAGACGGCGGAACGTCCGGTACCGCCACATGGCCACCACCATGAGGAACTCCATGAACGAATCGGTCGCGAGCCGCACCGCGCGCTGCGTCACCGGCACCCGCGCGAACAGTCGCCGCACCGCGGGCGGGAACCGCAGGTCCAGCTTCGGCATCACCCAGATCGGCGTGCGCTGGTATACCGTGAGCTCCGCGACCTCCGTGGCGAGTTCCGGGATCACCTGCACCGCGGTCGATCCCGTGCCGATCACTGCCGCCCGGCGCCCGGCGAAGGCCACGGAGTCATCCCACCGCGCCGTGTGCACGACGGTGCCGGCGAAGTCCTCGATGCCGGGTATGTCGGGGGTGGCCGGCTGGGAGAGGAAACCCGTGGCGCACACCAGGAACCGGGTGCGCAGCACCTCCCCACCGGAGAGCGTGACGTGCCAGACCCCCTCGTCCTCGTCCCACCGCGCGCCGTCGACGCTGACGCCGAACCGCATATGCCGCCGCACGTCGTACTTGTCCGCCACGCGGGTGGCGTACTCCTTGAGTTCCGGCCCGCGGGCGTACAGCCCGGACCAGTCCGGGTTGGGTTCGAACCAGTAGGAGAAGGTGGTGGACGGAACGTCCACCGTGAGACCGGGGTAGCGGTTCACATGCCAGGTGCCGCCGAGATCGTCCTCTCGCTCGAGTATCGCCAGCCGCTCGAAGCCGAGCCGCTTGAACTCGATCGCGGCGCCGATCCCGCCGAAGCCGGCACCCACCACGACCACGTCGAGGTCGGCGCCTCCGAATCGTTCTGTGTCCATGAGTGATCCACCTATCCTTCCCGGCCCGGGCGGGCCCGGACGCAGCTGCGTACGCGTAGGCTCGCCGACATGGAGCTGCGCGACGCACACGTGTTGGTGACGGGGGCCTCCGGCGGCATCGGGGAGGCGTTGACAGCCGCGTTCGCCGCCCGCGGGGCCAGGCTGACGGTGACGGGACGTCGCCCCGACGCGCTGGCCGGCCTCGCTGCGCGGTTCGGCGCCGCCGTCGTCGCGGCCGACCTGTCGGAACCCGATGCGCCGCACCGGCTCCTCGACGCGGCAGGCCCGGTGGACGTACTGGTCGCCAATGCCGGGTTGCCCGCGTCGGGTCTGGTCGCGGAGTACTCGATCGCCGAGATCGACCGCGCGCTGGACGTGAACCTGCGCGCACCCATCGTGCTCGCACGGCTGGTCGCGGACGGCATGGCCGAGCGCGGTCGGGGGCACATCGTGTTCATGTCCTCACTGTCGGGAAAGGCCGCGTCCGGCCGGATGGCCCTGTACAACGCCACCAAGTTCGGGATTCGCGGGTTCGCGCTCGGGCTCCGGGAGGACCTGCGGCCCATGGGAATCGGTGTCTCCGCCGTGTACCCCGGACCGGTCCGCGACGGCGGGATGTTCGCCGGTGCCGGCGTCCACGTGCCGCGGGCCACCACCCGCACCCCCGGCGCCGTGGCCGCCGCGACCGTGCGCGCCGTCGAGCGCGACCGCGCCGAGGTCACCGTCGCGCCCG
>NZ_BAABFR010000033.1:0-50302 GCF_039541155.1 Tsukamurella soli | reverse complement strand
CTTCTCGCGACGTTGCGCGCCAAGGCGGACCGGTCCCGCGCCGAGCGCACGCGGCTGGCCCGCGACGAGGCGCTCGACGAGCAGCTCATCGCCCTGGCGCGGCGCCGCGACCCGGTGACCGGCGCCCCGCTTCCGGTGCAGCTCTTCGAGTTCGACCCGGCGGCGTACGGCGGTGACGGTGTCGCGGTGGTGTCCGTCGGCGACCTCGATACCGCCGATAACGTCGGGGTGATCGTGCCCGGCATGGGGACCACCGTGTCATCGATCGCCACCCTCGGCCCGAGTGCCGCACGGCTGTACTCGGCCGCGCGGACCAGCGCGCCCGCCGAGACCGACGCGACCGTGGTCTGGATCGGCTACGACGCGCCGTCCGGGCCACGGGCGCTGGCGCAGGTGGTCACCTCCGAGCGCGCGCGCCGGGGCGGCGACGAACTGCGCGCGGACCTGCGCGACATCGCCGCGATGCGCGGTGCCCGAGATCCGCACCTCGTGGTGTTCGCACACAGCTACGGCTCCACGACGATGGGGTATGCGGGGGCGGGCGGGGCGCTGGCGCCCGTCGTCGACTCGGTGGTGCTGCTCGGCTCGCCCGGTGCCGGGCCGGTCCGCACCGCGGGGGAGTTCGGCGCCCGCGACGGCGTGTACGTGGCCGCCACCCACGACGACCCGATCACGTGGCTCGGCGGCTACCCGGTCGGCCTGGGCGCGGACCCGGCCGCCGCGACGTTCGGCGCGATCCGACTCGCCGCGGAATCGACTGCGCCACTGGGTACCACGCACTCGAGGTACTTCGACGAGGGCAGCGAGGCGCTGGCGAACTTCGCTCGGGTCTTGACCGGCGAGCCCGGGGCGGTGACGGTGCCGGGTCGTGCCACCGTCGACCTCCCCGGGCCGATCGACGTGCGTCGGGAGCCGGTCGGTGGACGGTGAATGCTCCGGCGGAGCCGGGCATCAGCAGGAGGCGGCCGAGACGCGTCGTCGCCCGACCCGGCCACGGCGCGTCGAGATGTGATCCGGCCTGTGGACAACTCCCGATCTGTGGATAACTCCACTCGGGCGTCTCCGTCGGTTCGGCGCACGGGTTACGTTGGGCGACATGGGAGATCGCACCGATGCTGCCGACCGCCTGGACCTGGCGGAATTGGCCCGCAGCTGGGACGCTGCGGCCGAGGAGATCGACGCGGCCGTCGTGTCATCGGACCTGCCGGCGGACTTCGCGCAGCGGGCTCGCGGATGTCTCGACGGACATGCGCGTGCCGCTCGCGCCGCGGCGGAGGCGCTGCGGCGGTACTCGGATGCGCTCGGCGCGGCGGACGTGCTGCCGTGGTCGTCGTGATCCGTGGGCGTGCAGCGATTGGCGCGATGTCCGGAGCGGCGGCTAATTGAGGGAAGTTCAACAGGGCATTTACGGGTCGACTACCAGCGGGTAGTTTGAGGGTCATGTCTTCGATCTTCATCTCCGGCGGCGCTGCCGGGATCGGGCGGGCGACCGCTCTGCGTTTCCTGTCCGAGGGGTGGACCGTGGGGGTGTACGACGTCGACGACACGGCGCTCGCCACCCTGAAATCCGATCATCCCGACATCGTCACCGGACACCTGGACGTCCGGGACCCGGAGTCGTGGGACGCGGCACTCGCCGACTTCACCTCGCACACCGGCGGCACCCTCGACGTGCTCGACAACAACGCGGGAGTCCTCGTCGCCGGCGACCTGGCCGACCTGACCCCGCAGCAGGTGAAGTTCCAGATCGACGTCAACACGCTCGGCGTGACCTACGGCGCGCAGGCGGGCTACAAATACCTCAAGGCCACCGAGAAGGCGCACCTGGTCAACCTGTGCTCGGCGTCCGCGATCTACGGCCAGCCCGGAATCGCGACGTACAGCGCGACCAAGTTCTACGTCTCGGGTCTCACCGAGGCACTCGAGCTGGAGTGGGAGGACGACGACATCCGCGTCGTCGCCATCTGGCCGCTGTGGACCAAGACCGCGCTCGCCGACAACGACGCCAAGAGCACCCAGAAGATGGGCGTGAACATCACGCCCGAACAGGTCGCCGACAAGATCTGGGAGGCCGTGCACCCCGGCCTGATGATCGTACCGAGGATGCACTATTCCGTCGGAAGAAGCACCACGGTGCTGGCCAATTCCAGTAAGTTCGCACCCCGAGCGCTGGTGCGTTCGCTCAACAAGCTTCTCACGCAGTAGCCGACCCGACCAGGAGAGAATCAAGTTGTTCCAGAGCACCATGCAGGACGGCGAGCTGTCGATCGCCGCCCTGGTCGAATACAGCCGTAAAGTGTTCCCGGAAGCCAGGATCCGTACCTGGACCGGCACCGAACTGCGTGATATCTCCTTCTCCGAGGTCGGCGACAAGGCGGCGCAGCTCGCCCACGCGCTCACCGAGCTCGGCGTCGGCCGCACCGACCGCGTCGCCACCTTCATGTGGAACAACAACGAGCACCAGGTCGCGTACGCCGGCGTGCCCGCGATGGGCGCCGTGCTGCACACGCTCAACCTGCGGCTCTCACCCGAGCAGGCCGTGTTCATCATCGACCAGGCCGACGACAAGGTGATCATCGTCGACGCGTCGGTCGCGCCGCTGCTCGCGCGCTACCTGCCCAGCACGCCCAACGTGCAGCACGTCATCGTCGCCAACGGTCCGAAGGAGGCGCTCGACGCGCCCGAGGGCATCACGGTGCACTCGTTCGACGAGCTGATCGCCGGCCGCCCCACCACCTTCGAGTGGCCGGAGATCGCCGAGCGCGATCCCGCGGTCCTGTGTTACACGTCGGGTACCACCGGCGACCCCAAGGGGGTCGTCTTCAGCCACCGCAGCATCTGGCTGCACTCGATGCAGGTCAACTCGACTTCCGGTATGGGGCTGGGGAACTCGGACTCCGTGCTGGCTATCGTGCCGATGTTCCACGTGATGTCGTGGGGCCTTCCGTTCGCTGCGATGATGGCCGGCATCACCCTGATCATGCCGGACCGCTTCCTGCAGCCGGAGCCGCTGCTGGCGGCCATGGCCGCGGCGAAGCCGACGTTCGCCGCCGCGGTCCCCACCATCTGGCAGGGTGTCGCGGCCCGCCTCGACGCTGCACCGCAGGACATCTCGCATCTGCGCGAGGTCGTGGTCGGCGGCGCCGCGGTGCCGCCCGCGATGATCCGCACGTTCGACGGCTACGGCGTCCCGATCACGCACGCATGGGGCATGACGGAGACCTCGCCGCTCGGCTCGGTGTCCCGCCCACCGTTCGGCGTGGAGGACGAGGACAAGGCGTTCGCGTACCGGGTCACTCAAGGCAGGTTCCCCGCGTCGGTACAGGCGCGCCTGATCTCCGACGACGGGACCGAGCAGCCGTGGGACGGCGAGTCCAGCGGCGAGCTGGAGGTCCGCGGCCCGTGGATCACCGGCGCCTATTACTCCCCCGACGGGAACGTCAGCGATGCGTCGAAGTTCCACGACGGCTGGCTGCGCACCGGCGACGTAGCGACCATCAGCCCGGACGGCTTCATGACGATCGTGGACCGCACCAAGGACATGATCAAGACCGGCGGCGAGTGGATCAGCTCGGTCGAACTCGAGAACACAGTGATGAGCAACCCGACCATCGCCGAGGCCGCCGTGGTGGGTGTGCCCGATGAGAAGTGGGACGAGCGCCCGTTCGTGCTTGCCGTGGTCAAGGACTCCGCGGACGCCGACGTCGCGAAGCAGCGCGCCTACCTCGAGGAGCGGGTGCCGCGGTGGCAGGTGCCGGAGCGGTGGGCCTTCGTCACCGAGGTGCCCAAGACCTCCGTCGGCAAGTTCGACAAGAAGCTCGTCCGCGCGCAGTACGCCGACGGTGCCTACCAGGTGGTCGACTCCCGCGACGCGAAGTGACGCAGTAGGGCCGACCGAGGGGTGGTCGGCCCTACTGCGCGTCGTGGAAGAGCACGGCCGCATACAGGCTGGTGCGGGACTCGGCGTCGTCGAGGTCGGCGCCGAGCACCCGCTGCAACTCGGCCAGGCGCGCGTACAGGGTCGGCCGGGACAGGTGCCGCCGGGCGGCCAGCGCCGTCTTCTGCCCGCCCTCCTCGAGATACGCCCGCAGCAGCGCGAGCAGTTCGTCCCGCCGCGGCGAGGTGAGCAGGCCGCGCAGTTCGGCCTGTGCGAACGCGGCGACGCGCCGGTCGTCGCGCAGCAGTGCCGCGAGCCCGCGGAGGCGGGTGTCCGCGGCGTGGAACACGGTGCGCGTCGGCGACAGTGCCAGCGCCACCTGGGCGACGTGAGCGGCCTCGTCCAGGCCCGTTGCGGCGTCGATCAGCCGCCCGGCGACGGGGCCGGCACCGAGCACCGTTCGACGCACGCCCCGTACCCGCCCCGCCTCGGCCGCGATCCGCCGCCCTGCCGCATCCAGGTCTGCGTCGTCGAAACCGCTGGGGCACGCGAGGATCAGGTCTATTCGTCCTGACCCCGCCGTGGTCAACGCGGACAGGCCCGCGCCGCCCAGCGCGTGCCGGACCGCGTCGTGCACTTGCGTCTGGCGGCGCTGCGCCGTCACCTCGTCGGTGCCCGGAACGCGGTCCGAGACGACGGTGAGCGGCTGGTACCGCAGCGCCGTCGGCACCCCCAGGGCACGGGCGCGCGCGGCCGCGCTCGGCTCGTCGGGGACCCGCCCGGTGCGGAGGTCGTCGATCAGGCCCGTCTGCGCCTGCTGCTCCAGGGCGCTGTGGTCGCGTTCCACCATCTCGCGCAGCGCGAGCGCCTGCGCCGCGCGCTCGAGCACCGTCGCCGTCCGGACGTCGCCCCGGTCTGCGAGTGGCGCCACGAGGCGCGCGAACGTCTGCCTGTCCACGCCGACGGGGCTACCGATCCCGGCATCCCGCCGCTCCCACCCGCGCAGCAGCTCCGCCGGGGGACGGCCGTGCGCGGCGACCGCGATCACGCGGTGCGCTGTGTCCTCGAGCAGCACCGGAGTCCCGAGCAGGTCGGCGGCGGCGGTGACGATGTCGTCAGGACCCGCTCGGCGCATCGACAACGCCGTGAACACCTCGTGGGTGTGCCGCGCGAACTCGACCTCGGCGTACTGACCTGCGACGATCTCGCGATGCACCCGCTCGGTGACGTCGACGAAGCGGATGGTGCGGTGGAGCGCCACGAGGGGCAGCCCGGCCGCGCGGGCGGCGGAGACGGCACCGTCGGGCACCGTCGGCAGCCGGGCGCCGAGCTCGACGAACACGCCGACCGCCCCCGCCCCGGCGAGCCCTTCGACGTACCCGACCGGGTCCTCGCCGAGGCTGCGGCCGGTGGTGAGGATGAGCTCGCCGCCGGTGAGCAGGTCCTTCATCTCCGGAACGTCGCCGACGTGCACCCAGCGGACGGCAGCGTCGAGGGGCGCGTCGGTGAGTCGCTCCGGCTGCCCGACGGCCACTTCGGGCAGCGCGAGCACATGCGCGACGGTGAGGTCCACGTGACAGAGTGTAAAGGTACGGCCCTGATCTGTTACAGATCGTCGGGACGGATTCGGCGGATCCGATGCGATCGTCGAATGCATGACCGCAACCGAGATCCAGGTCCAGACCATCGCTCACTGGTCGGCCGGCGCCGACTTCGCCGGGACCTCCGGCGAGACCGCCCCGATCACCAACCCCGCCACCGGCGCCGTCACGGGCCGCGTCGCGCTCGCCGGCGTCGAGGACACCCGCGCCGTCATCGCCTCCGCCACGGCCGCGTTCCCGGCCTGGCGCGACACGTCGCTGGCCAAGCGCACCACCATCCTGTTCGCCTTCCGCGAGCTGCTCAACGCCCGCAAGGGGGAGCTGGCCGCGATCATCACCGCCGAGCACGGCAAGGTGGCATCGGACGCCCTCGCCGAGGTGTCCCGCGGCCAGGAGGTCGTCGAGTTCGCCTGCGGCATCAACCATCTGCTCAAGGGCGGCATGACCGAGAACGCCTCGACCAGGGTCGACGTGTCGTCCATCCGCCAGGCCCTCGGCCCGGTCGCGATCATCTCGCCGTTCAATTTCCCCGCGATGGTGCCGATGTGGTTCTTCCCCATCGCGATCGCGGCCGGCAACACCGTGGTCGTGAAGCCGTCCGAGAAGGACCCGTCGGCGACCCTGTGGATCGCGCGCCTGTGGGCCGAGGCCGGCCTGCCCGCAGGCGTCTTCAACGTGGTGAACGGTGACAAGACCGCCGTCGACGAGCTGCTGGTCAACCCCGCCATCAAGGCCGTGTCCTTCGTCGGCTCGACGCCGATCGCCAAGTACGTCTACGAGACGGGCACCGCCCACGGCAAGCGCGTCCAGGCTCTCGGCGGCGCCAAGAACCACGCCGTCATCCTGCCCGACGCCGACCTCGACCTCGCCGCGGACTCACTGGTCAACGCGGGATTCGGTGCCGCCGGCGAGCGCTGCATGGCGCTGTCGGTCGCGGTCGCTGTCGGCGACATCGCCGACGAGCTGGTCGGCAAGGTCGCCGAGCGCGCCCGCTCGCTGCGGACCGGCGACGGTGCCGGCGCGGTGGACATGGGCCCGCTGATCACGCGCGCCCACGCGGACCGCGTGTGCTCGTACATCGACGCCGGTGAGGAGGCGGGCGCCACCGTCGTCGTCGACGGCCGCACCGTGACCCCGCAGGGCCGGAGTGCCGACGCCGTCGCCGACGGTTTCTTCGTGGGCCCCACGGTGCTCGACAACGTGACCGACGAGATGAGCGTGTACACCGACGAGATCTTCGGTCCGGTGCTGTCGGTCGTGCGTGTCCCGTCCTACGACGCCGCGCTGGCGCTGATCAACGCCAACCCGTACGGCAACGGCACCGCCATCTTCACCGCCGACGGTGGCGCCGCCCGCCGGTTCCAGAACGAGGTCGAGGTGGGCATGGTCGGCATCAACGTCCCGATCCCCGTGCCCACGGCATATTTCAGCTTCGGCGGATGGAAGTCGTCGCTGTTCGGCGACACCCACGCACACGGCACCGAGGGCGTGCACTTCTTCACCCGCGGCAAGGTCATCACCACGAGGTGGCAGGACCCCGGTCAGCGCGGCATCGACCTCGGTTTCCCGCAGAACGACTGAGACCCGCTGCAGCACAAGGAGGAACGAACATGACCACACTTCCCGACGGGCGTGACCTCGACACCGCCGTCGCCGCCGGCAAGCGCGCCTACGCGCTCGACCGCGAACACGTCTTCCACTCCTGGTCGGCTCAGGCGACGCTGAACCCGATGACGATCCTCGCGGCGCAGGGCTCGTACTTCTGGGACGGCGAGGGGAACCGGATCCTGGACTTCTCGTCCCAGCTGGTCAACACCAACATCGGCCACCAGCACCCGAAGGTGACCGCCGCGATCGCCGAGCAGGCGGCTCGGCTGGCCACCATTGCGCCGCAGCACGTGAACGAGAGCCGTTCCGAGGCGGCACGTCTCATCGCCGAGCGCACGCCGGGCGATCTGAACAAGATCTTCTTCACCAACGGTGGCGCCGACGCGGTGGAGCACGCCGTGCGGATGGCGCGGCTGCACACCGGCCGCGTGAAGGTCTTGACCCGCTACCGCTCGTACCACGGCGGCACCGAGCAGGCGATCAACCTCACAGGCGATCACCGACGGTGGCCGAACGACCGCGGCGCCGCCGGCGTCGTTCGGTTCAACGGGCCGTTCCTGTACCGGTCGGCGTTCTACAGTGAGACCGAGGAGCAGGAGTGCGAGCGCGCGCTCGCCGAGCTGCGCCGCGTGATCGAGCTCGAGGGACCGGCGACGGTGGCGGCCGTGCTGCTCGAGTCGATCCCCGGCACTGCGGGGATCATGATCCCGCCGCCCGGCTATCTGGCCGGTGTCCGCGCGCTGTGCGACGAGTTCGGCATCATGATGATCGCCGACGAGGTCATGGCCGGCTTCGGTCGCGCCGGTAGGTGGTTCGCGATCGAGCACGGCGACACCGAGGCCGGCCCCGTGGTGCCCGACCTGATGACGTTCGCCAAGGGCGTCAACTCGGGTTACGTGCCGCTGGGCGGCGTCGCCATCTCCCCGGCGATCGTCGAGACCTTCGGGCAGCGTGCCTACCCGGGCGGTCTCACCTACTCGGGCCACCCGCTGGCCACCGCGTCGGCCGTCGCCGCGATCACCGCGATGGCGGACGAGCAGATCATCGAGAACGCCGCGGCTATCGGCGAGGACGTGCTCGGTCCCGGTCTGCGGGAGATCGCCGAGCGACACCCGTCCGTGGGTGAGGTGCGCGGTGTCGGCGTCTTCTGGGCGCTGGAACTGGTCCGCGACCGCGCGACCCGCGAGCCGCTGGCCCCCTACGGTGGTTCCAGCCCCGCCATGAACGAGACCGTGGCCGCCTGCCGCAAGGGCGGCATGCTGCCGATCGCCACCTACAACCGGCTGCACATCGTGCCGCCGTGCACGGTGACGGCCGACGAGGCGCGAGAGGGTCTCGCCATCCTCGACGCGGCGCTGACGGTGGCCGACGCACACACCGTCTGACCCGAATACTCTCCGGCGAGGCTGGATCGGCTGGGCCCGAACAACGACGCCGCCCGGGGACACGATCCCCGGGCGGCGTCGGGCTGCAGACACGTTATCTGATAGCTTATACGTTCTATATTGGTGGTATTAGTTCGATATATGGTGTAGTGTGGGTCACATGGCGATGAGGGGGTGGGATAGGTGAATACAGATAATCGCGACGGTGCAAGCGGATTCGACTACCTCGCGGCGCTCGCGATGTTCGAACAGGCCACCTCCACTCTTGCTGCCGCGGACCCCGATCTGCTGACACCACGTGAGTCGCTGGACGCCATGGTGCGTCTCGAGCGGTGCGTGCGGCGGTTGTCGCCCGTCACCACCGCCATCGCGGCGACCGCGGATCGGCTCGGCGTGCCGGGTGAGTTGGGGCACCGGAACCTGCGGCAGCTGCTCGTCGCCGCGCTGCGGCTGTCCGGGGGCGAGGCCGCGGCGCGGGTGAAGGCGGTGCGGTGGCGGGTGGCGGAGACGCTGCCTACCGGTGACGTGGTGGCGCCGCGCCGCCCGCATCTGGCCGAGGCGCAGGCGGACGGGGCGATCTCCGATACGCATGTAGCGGCCGTGGAGCACGCATTGGAACGCTGCCGGAAGCGGTTGACGGGCGACGAGTCGGAACAGCTCGAAGACATCCTGACCACGCTGGCGCGAGAGTCCACGCCGGAGGCGGTGCGCAAGGCCGCGAAGCACGCGGCGGATCTGGTGGACCCCGACGGTGCCGAACCGGACGAGCAGGATGCGCGCCGCGCGCGTTCGATGGATGTGCGGCCGCAGGACGACGATGGACTCACCGACATCGACGGCACCCTGGATAGCGCGACCCGGGCACTGTTGGATGCGGTGCTCGCGAAGTGGGGGCGCCCCGGCGTCTGCAACCCTGCCGACCCGGAGTCCGTGGAGGATGCTGCGACCGCAGACGAGAAGGAACTGGCGGCCGCTGTGAAGCGAGACGAGCGGACGGCGACGCAGCGGAGGCACGACGCGCTCAGCCACGCCCTGCAGGTGGCTTTGGGGTCCGCGGGCTCGCATCGGGGTGTGCCGGCGGTGGTGGTGGCGACGATGACCATCGACCAGCTGACGAACCTGGCGGGCACGGCGACGACCGCCACCGGTGGGACCTTGCCGGTTGCTGACGCCTTGCGGTTGGCGGGTGGGCACCCGCGCTACCTGGTGCTCACCGATTTCGCGGGCCGGCCGTTGTGGCTGGGCCGCAGCCGGCGGTTGGCGTCGGTGGATCAACGAATCGCGCTGTATGCGACCGAGAAGGGCTGCACTGCACCGGGATGCGACGCACCACCGGCATTCTGCGCCGTGCACCACATGCACGAGTACGGGGCCGGTGGCGCCACCGACATCGGCAACCTGACTCTGGTGTGCGATGTGCACCATGCCACCGTCACCCCCACGGGAAACCGGACCGCACCGGTCGTCGACGGCCCGTACGCCGGGCGTACAGGGTGGAGTCATCCTCGGATCGACGACGGTGCGGTGCGGGTCAACCACACCCACGACTGCGCCGAGCTGTACCGGCAGGCCCTCGAACGCTGGGAGGCGACCCGAGGGTCGTGGCTGCGTTCGTATGCGGAGCGGGACATGGCTCGGCAGGAGCAGGCGGCCTACCGCGACCAGGTCGGGACGATCCACGACGACATCGGCGGAATCCTCGACGGCGACGCCGGGGCGCAGATCCTCGAACAGATGCTCGCCGACCACGACGCCGCCGCGCCCTGGGATACCCCTGCCTCCGGTGCCTCCGGTGCCTCCCCTGCCTCCGGTGCGCTCGAGCCGTGTCGTGCCGTGCCCTTGCTGCGCGAGAACCACAGTGCGCCGGTCTCGCTGGTGAAGCATGCGGTCCGGCGGCGGTACGCCCACGATCGGACGACGGAACCCGCCGCGCAGCCGCCGGGTGATCCGTAGACCGCGGGATCGCAACGCCGGACCGGAATCCCGTTCCGTGGAGGACAGCGGGGCGACCGCATCAGCGCCGCCTGTTCGACGCGGCTTGTTCGACGCCGCCTGTTCGACGTGCGGCCTACTTGCCGTGCGCGGGTGGCACGCACACCGCGCCTTCGCTGAAGCCCGCCGAGCCGACCCCGAAGGCGGCGTTGAAGCGGTCCAGGTTCACCATCGTCAGGAATGCGGTCATCTCGACGATCTGCTTGTCGCTGAAGTGTTCCCGGACCCGTGCGAACAGCTCGTCGGTGACCTCTACCGGGGTGCGCATCACCGCCACGGTGTAGTCGAGCGCCGCCTTCTCCCGCTCCGTGAACAGCTCGCTGGTCCGGTAGTGCGGCAGCGCGAGCAACTCGTCGTCCGTGAACCCGGAGTTGCGGCATATCTGCGACCCGAGGTCCATGCAGAACTCGCACCCGATCATCGACGCGCCCTCGAGCTCGATCAGGTTCTTGACCCGGTCCTCGACACCGTGCAGCTTGCGGACGCCGCCCTGGAACCTGCCCATCGCCATCATCAGCTTCGGCTGCAGGGCCCAGATCTCGATCGGCTCGATCCCGCTGCCGTGCGCTGCCGCCCGGCCCGTCATCGTGCGCATGCCCTTTCGTGTGAACGCATAGACGATGCGGATGATCGGGCCCGCCTGGTCACTGGTCACACCGTGGATTCGTGTCATCATCGGCTCCTTGTCGTGTCGATCGCCGTTGTGTCGATCGCCGTTGTGTCGATCGCCGTCACATCGGTCGCTGTCCGGGGGTCGACCGATATGACCCGTGAGACGACGCCGATGTGACAGGAGACGGATATGGACACCGACGAGCTGGCCGCCCACTTCGATCGGGAACGGCTACGGCTGCGGTCGGTCGCGTACCGCATCGTCGGCTCGCTCGCCGACGCCGACGATGCGGTCCAGGAGACCTGGATACGGCTGCAGCGTGCGGACACCGACGAGATCGACAACCTCGACGGTTGGCTGCACACGGTCACGGCACGGATCTGCCTCAACATCCTGAGGTCCCGCCGGACCCGCGCCGAGGAGCCGCTCGACCTGCGCCCCGAGCCCATCGTGGCCACCGACCCGCACGCCGATCCCGAGGCGGAGGTACTGCTGGCCGACGCCGTCGGGATGGCGCTGCAGGTCGTGCTCGACAGCCTGCCGCCCGCCGACCGCGTCGCGTTCGTGCTGCACGACATGTTCGGCGTGCCGTTCGGCGACATCGCAGACCTACTCGACCGCACCCCGGACGCGACTCGACAGCTCGCCAGTCGCGCGCGGCGACGGGTGGGCACCGGCGCGCCGACCCCCGACCCGGACCTCGCCGCCCAACGTGCGGTGGTCGATGCGTACTTCGCCGCGGCACGCGACGGCGATCTCGACGCGCTGGTCGCGGTCCTCGACCCGGACGTGGTGCTCCGCGCGCACGGTCGCCGGGAGACGCTCGAATTGCGGGGAGCACAGAAGGTCGCGCGCGGCGCGATGCTCGCCCGCGCCTACGCGCCGTTCGTCCGCCCGGCGCTGGTCAACGGCGCGGCCGGCGCGATCGCGTTCGACGACGGCGCGCCGTTCGCGATCCTCGCCTTCACCGTGGTCGGCGGCCGCGCCGTAGGTATCGACATCTTCAACGATCGCGAGTTGGTGCCGCGGCTCGTCCGGTGATCGGACCGAGACCGCCGGCGCCCCGATCCCGCAGTGCGAGTGCGGGATCGGGGCTCACTCGGCCGGGTCAGGCGGGCGGGGCGGTCAACTGGGGGAGAGGGTCAGGCGGGGGAGAGGGGCAGGCGGGCCGGGCCGTCCGGCGGGGGAGAGGGTCAAGCGGGGATGAGGGTCAAGCGGGCGAGGGGACCTCGGCGGTGTCGGGGGCGACGTCGTCGTCCCGCTCGCTCCAGGCCCAGCCGCGCTTGTCCTGGACCACCCGGCGGTAGGCGTACAGACCGATGGAGATGGACAGGACCACGATGCCGATCAGCAGTTCCTTGGTGGTGCCGAAGCCGGTGATCGAGGCGCTCGCGGCGCCGACGATCAGCATCACGGCGTCGATCAGTGCGAGCGCGCCGGCCACATATACCCACCGCTTGGCCAGACGGATCGGCCGCGGGGCGTCGGGCTGCTCGTGCCGCAGCCGCAGGAAGCCGGTCAGCGAGAGGATGTGGCACAGCAGGTAGCCGACGATGCCGGCCACGATCACGCCCGTCGAGTCACCGACGAACAGGATGAGGATCACGTTCACCACGAGGTCGAGCGACATCGCGCGACCGGGCATGCCGAACTTGTTGAGCTGGCCGAGCTGCCTGACCGTGAGGCCCGACTCGGCGGAGCCGTGCAGCACACGGCCACCGTCGGCGGTGGTCATCACCATGAGCAGCACCAGGCCGGCGATCAGGCAGAGCGTCATGATCACGTCGCCACCGGGGATGAGGCGCTTGAACAGGTCGAGGTAGAAGGTGACCGGGTCGGCTGCGGCGTCGGCCTGCTTGGACATCCCGCCGATCCCGAGCGGGACCAGGATGTACACGGCGATCACGAAGAAGCCGGCGAGGCGCAGCGCGACCTTGGTGTCGAAGATCGTCTTCTTGAACTCGGGCACGAACGACGCGACGGCCTCGACGCCGTACACCGACCAGGCGAGCACGAACATCCAGGCGAGCGCGGTCCGCCAGCCCGCGGCGCCGCTCGCGCCGAGGGTCCAGTGCAGGTTGTGCACCGACCACTGGTCGGAGAACAGCGGCACGAAGGCGAAGACGAGGATCGGGACCATGACCACGATGCCGGTGACGTACATGATCCACATGGCGGGTCGCATGCCGAGTACGTTCAGACCCCAGCCGGCCACGAGTACGCCCAGTGCGACCACGTGCGGGAAGCCGATGGTGGCGAGGCCGGTCGAGAACGTCCAGGTCTGGTGCGGGAACCACTCGGACTGGACGAGCTTGCCGATCTGCAGTCCGTAGATCGCGAGCGAGCTCGACCACGAGAACCAGTAGCCGTAGGTGGCGAGTGGCCCGACCAGTGAGGTGCGCGTCTTCCAGCCCTGGTGGGCGTACATGGAGATGCCGCCCACCTTGTCGGGGAACATGCTGGCCATCTCCGAGTACACGAAGTTCTGCAGGCAGGCCATGACGGCGACCAGTCCGAGCAGCAGGATGGTGGGCCAGGCGCCGATCAGGCCCAGGGCCGATCCGGCGCACACGAACAGCGCGGCCGGGATGGACAGGCTGATGGTGAAGCCGTCCCACCAGCGCAGGTTCTTCTCATACGCGTGGGTGGGTACGGCGGTGTCGTGAGTACTCACGAGGGACTCCAGGTGTGTTGAAGTGAGGTGAAGTGTAGTCGTGCGGGATCGGGACGCCGGGCGACGACGGTGCCTGGCGGGAGACATCCGACGGTGCCGGGCCGCGGCTGCGCATCGGGTGTGATGTAGCACGCTATCACCGCGCATAGCAGTTGTGAAGCTATATGAGATGACGCAATAGCTTGTTTACAAGGCGGTCACGCAACGCATTGCGTCATCTTGACCGAGGGGAGTGTGCGATTGCGTTGCTCGAACTCGCTAGAGTCGGCCCATGACGTCGCAGAACTCCGACCCGCTCGACGATCTCGACCGCTCGATCCTGCGTGAGCTCGAGTCCGACGGTCGCCGCGCATTCCGGCAGATCGCACGCAATGTGCGCTCGTCGGAGGCCACCGTGCGTGCGCGGGTCAAGCGCATGCAGGACCTCGACATTCTGCGCATCGTGGCATTCGCGGACCCTGAACGCCTCGGCGATGCGCAGCTCGCCCTCGTGCTGCTGCGCGTCGACCCCAGGCGGCACCGTGATGTCGTGGCGGCCCTCGTCGCGCTGCCGCAGGTCACCTACGTCTCCACGCTCATGGGCCGGGCCGACATCTGCGCGGAGGTGCGCAGCGCCGACAACCACGACCTCTGGGAGTTCCTCAACACGAAGGTGAGCGCGATCGAGGGGGTGCGGGACACCGAGACCATCACGGTGCTGAGCGTGCACAAGCTGCGCTACGACCAGGGGGCGGGCCTCCTCGGCTCGTAGGCCGCCCCGCATCAGGAATCTCGGAATACGGTGCGGTGCCATTCTTTTCGGGCGATTCCGGTGATATCGCTCATCACGTGCTTCGGCACCAGGTACTCCTCGAACGAGTACGCGGACATGTCCTTGCCGAAGCCGGACGCGCGCATGCCGCCGTGCGGCATCTCCGAGACGATCGGGATGTGGTCGTTGATCCACACGCAGCCGGCCGCGATCTCCCGCTGTGCCTGCTGGGCGCGGTAGAGGTCACGCGTCCACGCCGATGCGGCCAGGCCGTACCCGGTGTCGTCGGCGCGCCGGATGCCGTCGTCGTCGCCGTCGAAGCTGCTCACCGTGAGCACCGGCCCGAAGACCTCGTCGCGGTAGATCTCGGCGTCCTCCGCGACGTCCGCCACCAGCGTCGGCGGGTAGAACGCGCCTACGCCGTCGGGCACGACACCCCCGGTGACGATGCGCGCCCCGGCCGCGCGGGCCCGGTCCACCATGCCCGCGACGCGGTCGCGGTGCGCACGCGAGATCAGCGACCCCATGTCGGTGCCCGGGTCGGTCGGGTCGCCGACGACGACCTTGCGATAGAGCTCCGCCACCCCGGCGACGAAGTCGTCGTACAGCGGACGCGCGACGATCGCGCGCGTCGCGGCGGTGCAGTCCTGTCCGCCGTTGATCAGCGACGCGGCCACGGCGCCGTGCACGGCCGCCTCGAGATCGGCGTCGTCGAAGACGAGGAAGGGCGCCTTCCCGCCCAGCTCGAGCTGCACGCGCGTGCCGTGCTCGGCGGCCTGGCGCATCACCGTCCGGCCCACGGACGTGGAACCGGTGAACGTCACGACGTCGGCGTCCGCGTGGCCTGCGATCGCCGCGCCCACCTCGGCTCCGGTCCCCGTGACCACGTTGAACGCGCCGTCGGGCAGTCCGGCCTCGGTGGCGAGACGCGCCAGGTGCACGGTGGTGAGCGGCGTCAGCTCGCTGGGCTTGAGCACCACGGTGCAACCCGCAGCCAGTGCCGGCGCGACCTTCCACACCGCCATCTGCAGCGGGTAGTTCCACGGCGCGATCGAGCCGACCACTCCCGCGGGCGTGCGGCGGATCGAGCTGGTGTGGTCCCCCGAGTACTCGGCCGTCGCCTTGCCCTCGAGGTTCCGCGCCGCACCCGCGAAGAACGCGATGTTGTCCACCGAGCCCGGCACGTCGAACTCCGTCGCAAGCCGGATGGACTTGCCGGTCTGTGCGGTCTCCGTGGCCGCGAGTTGCGCGGCGTCGCGGTCGACCAGGCGGGCCAGCTCGTGCAGGACGGCTGAACGCTCGGCGGGGGTGGCGGTGGACCAGTCGCGGAACGCCGCGCGGGCCGCGCGCATCGCGCAGTCCACATCGGCCGCGGTGGCGAGGTCGACGGTGGCGACGACGGTGTCGGTGGCCGGGTCGACGATGTTGTGCCGTGGCCCGGATCCGACGGTCGCGGCGCCCGCGATCCAGCTCGCCGAGGTGGGGGTCTGAGTGGTGGTCATGAGAACTCCAATCGATGTAATGCGTTGTTAACACGGCATATAGCCACGCATTGCGCAACAAAATCTAGCATTTGTCTTGCGTTTGCGTGGGACATAGGTCACTATCGATAGCACCGGCCCAGCAGCATCCGCCGCCGAGTACTCCCGATTCGAGGACGATAGAAATGACCGCAGTCGCGCCTGAGACGACCCCGCTGCAGCAGCGCGCCGCCCGCCACCTGTGGGGGCACTTCTCCCGCCACGGCGAGGGCATCACGCCGCCCGTGATCACCCGGGGCGAGGGCGCGCGCATCTTCGACGCCGAGGGCCGCAGCTACATCGACGGCCTGGCCGGTCTGTTCGTCGTGCAGGTCGGCCACGGCCGCGCCGAGCTCGCCGAGGCCGCCGCCCGCCAGGCGAGCGAGCTCGCCTTCTTCCCGCTGTGGTCGTACGCCACGCCGCCGGCCATCGAGCTCGCCGAGCGCCTCGCGTCGTACGCCCCGGGCGACCTCAACCGCGTCTTCTTCACCACCGGCGGCGGTGAGGCCGTCGAGTCCGCGTGGAAGCTCGCCAAGCAGTACTTCCGCAAGACCGGCAAGCCGGGCAAGCACAAGGTGCTCTCCCGTTCGGTCGCTTACCACGGCACCACCCAGGGCGCCCTCGCGATCACCGGGATCCCCGCTCTCAAGCAGGATTTCGAGCCGCTGACACCGGGCGGCTTCCGCGTCCCCAACACGAACCAGTATCGCGCGCCGCAGGGCCTCGACACCGACCCCGAAGCCTTCGGGATCTGGGCCGCCGACCGCATCGCCGAGGCCATCGAGTTCGAGGGCCCGGACACCGTCGCCGCCGTCTTCCTCGAGCCCGTCCAGAACTCCGGCGGTTGCTTCCCGCCGCCGCCCGGCTACTTCCAGCGGGTCCGCGAGATCTGCGACCGCTATGACGTCCTGCTCGTCTCCGACGAGGTGATCTGTGCATTCGGGCGCATCGGATCGATGTTCGCGTGCAACGACTTCGGCTACGAGCCCGACATCATCACGTGCGCCAAGGGCCTCACCTCCGGCTACTCGCCGCTCGGCGCGATGATCGCCCACGACCGGCTGTTCGAGCCCTTCGCCGACGGCAGCACGGTGTTCTCGCACGGCTATACGTTCGGCGGGCACCCCGTCTCCGCGGCGGTCGCGATGGCCAACCTCGACATCTTCGAGCGCGAGGGTCTCAACGACCACGTCGCGCGGAACGCCCCGGCGTTCAAGGCCACTCTCGAGAAGCTGACGGACCTGCCGATCGTGGGCGACGTCCGCGGCGCCGGCTACTTCTACGGCATCGAGCTGGTCAAGGACAAGAGCACCAAGGAGAGCTTCACCGACGCCGAGTCCGAGCGCATCCTGCGGGGCTTCCTCTCGACCGCCCTGTTCGACAACGGCCTGTACTGCCGCGCCGACGACCGCGGCGACCCGGTCATCCAGCTCGCTCCGCCGCTGATCATCGGCCAGCCCGAGTTCGACGAGATCGAGTCCATCCTGCGCGGCGTGCTCGCGCAGGCCTGGATGCTGCTCTGACGGCGCAGCGGAGAACCGAGGAGAGGAGAGAAGACATGAGCGAGAACGCATTCCCCGGTGGCAAGGCCGTCGCGGTATCCCTGACCTTCGACGTCGACGCCGAGGCCGGCTGGCTGGGCGAGGGCGAGGAGTACGCCCGCCGGCTCACGATCCTGTCCGAGGGCCGGTACGGCGTGATCCGCGGCGTCCCGCGCATCCTGAACCTGTTGGCCCGCTACGACATCCCCGCGACGTTCTTCGTGCCCGGCTATACGGCCGAGCAGCACCCCGGTCTCGTCGAGTCCCTGCTCGAGGCCGGCCACGAGATCGCCCATCACGGCTACCTGCACCTGCGCAGCGACAAGGCGAGTGCCCAGGCGCAGGCCGACGAGATCGTCCGCGGCCTCGAGGTCTTCGAGAAGCTCGGCGTGCCCCGTCCGCGCGGCTACCGCTCCACCTCCTGGGAGCTCACGCCCGAGACCTTCGACCTCCTGCTCGAGCACGGCTTCGCCTACGACTCCAGCTGTATGGGCGACGACCGCCCCTACCTCGAGCAGTGGGACGGCAGGCAGATCCTGGAGATCCCCGTGCACTGGTCGCTCGACGACTGGCCGCGGTTCGGCTGGAACATCGACGGTGGCGGCAACGTCGCCGACCCGGAGGAACTCCGTCGCAGCTGGATCGCCGAGTTCGAGTCCGCCCGCGCCGAGCGCCGCCACACCAGCTTCACCATGCACCCCGAGGTGATCGGCCGGCCCTACCGGCTCGCGCAGCTCGAGGCGGTCATCGAACACGTCGCCGCGGGCGGCGACGTGTGGTGGGCGCGTCTCGACGAGGTCGCCGAGCACGCGGCCCCTCGACTCTCGGTCGCGGCGACGGCGGTGTCCCGGTGAGCGTCCGGCGCTTCCGCTCGACGGTGACCGATCCCCGTGCGCGGGGCGTCGAGTTCGGGACGACGTTCGCGACCGAGGTGGCCGCCTCCGTCGACGCCTACCGCGGCCTGTTCGACGGTGCCGCGCGCGCCGCTGGGCGGATCGGCGCCGGGGAGCACATCGACCTCGCCCACTGGGGCGGGCTCGCGCTCGCGCGGATCGACTCCTTCGCGCCCGAGCTGGGCGCAGAGATCCGTGGGATCGCCGGCGGCGCGGCACTTCCCGTGTATGAGGTCGCCGCGATCAACGCGCGCACGGAGATCCTCGCCGCCTGTGGGGCCGCCGCGCACGAGTGCTCCACCGTCGTGCGCCTGATCGACGGGGCCGCACCCGTCTCGGTGCAGTGCTGGGACTGGTACAGCGAGTTCGCCGACCTGTGGCTGCTGTGGGAGATCCCCCGCTCCGACGGCGGGACGACGGTGACGGTCACCGAGTTCGGCATCGTCGGCAAGGCCGGGGTCAACGGCCGCGGCCTGGGACTGCACTTCAACATCCTCCACCACGAGGCGGACGGGTCGACGGTCGACGGCGGCGTGATGGGCGTGCCCGTGCACGTTCTGGCGCGTGCGGTACTGGACCGCTCGCTCGACCTGAACCAGGCGATGGTCACCATCGCCGCAGCTCCGGTGTCGGCATCCACGTCGCTGACGCTGGTCGCGGCGCAGCGCCGCCCGGACGGCCGGGTCGAGTCGGCCGCCGTCAGCTGCGAGGTGAACCCCGAGAAGATCGGGTACGCCCTGCCCGACCCCGAAGGACTCCTGGTGCACACCAACCACTTCCTGTCCGAGCCCGCCCGGCTGCGGGACACGGAACTGGTCGGCGGCCCCGACACCGTCATCCGCTACGACCAGCTGCGCCGCCGGCTCGTCGGGCGCGACGTGACCGTCGAATCCGCCGTCGCGGCAATGGATTCGCACCTGATGGGTGGCGGCGCCACGTGCTGCCACCCCGACTCGACCCTGCCGCCGCCGGCGCCGGGAGCGGCGCGAGCGGGCGGAGTGCCTCCGGCGCCGGGAGCGGAGCGAGCGGGCCGAGTGCCACCCGCGCAGTTCGCAACCCTCGCGACGATCGCGCTCGACGTGCCGGCAGGCACCGTCCGAGTCCACGCCGGCGGGCCCTGCACGGCCGGCCGCGCATTCACCGCCGAGACCTCCACCGACCAGTACAAGGAATTCGAACATGCTTAAGCTCAAGCGGATCGACAACATGGACATCCTGACGCGCGACGTCGACGCGCTCGTGGAGTTCTACCACGGCGTCCTCGGCCTGCCGTTCCACCTCCCGTACGAGCAGGACGAGGAGTGGGCCGCGATCGACATGGGCAACGTGACCCTGTACATCTTCAAGTCCGAGGTGGGCGAGCACGCTCCGCGCCGCACGGCCGTGAATCCGGAGAACGCGCCCGGCTACGACTCGTTCGCCTTCGAGGTCGACGACCTCGACGAGGCCGAGGCCGCCATCGACGGGAGGGTCGAGTGGGTCGACGAGCGGATCACCTGGGAGCACCCGAACGGCACGTGGTATCGCTACCGCCCGTTCTTCGACCCGGATGGCAACATGCTGTACATCACCGAGCCGCACCAGGTCGCCGCATCGAGCGGGTCCTACTCCACCGCAGACGCTTCCGCTGCCGAGGTGTCCGCGTGACCGCCACCATCCCGGCCGCAGATCTGACCGGCCGGGTAGCGCTCGTCACCGGTGCGGCCCGCGGCATGGGCGAGGCCCACGCCCGGGCCCTCGCCGAGCGCGGCGCCGACGTCCTGATGGCCGACCTCGACGGCGCCGAGCTGGAGGTCTCCGCGAAGCAGATCGCCGCCGATACCGGGCGACGCACCGAGACCGTGGTCCTCGACGTCACCTCGCCCGACGCCGGCGAGAGGGTGCGCTCCGCGATCGAGGCGGCGTTCGGCCGCCTCGACATCGTGGTGCACAACGCCGGCATCATGCACGACTGGAAGACCCTCGCGGAGACACCGGTCGAGAACCTGCAGCCCTACCTCGACGTGAACGTCCTCGGCCCCTATGCGATCACCCGCACACTGATGCCGCTGCTCCAGGCCGGCCCCGCGGGCCGGATAGTGTTCATCAACTCGCAGTGGGGTCAGCTGCCCGACGGCCACTCCTACGGGTACATGGTGGCCAAGGCCGCGCAGCTGGGCATGATGAAGGCCCTTGCGTCCGAGTTCGTCTCGCAGGGCGTCCTGATCAACGCCGTCGCCCCCGGCGCCGTCGCCACCCGCATGGTGCCCGATGAGGTGTACGACATCGAGGTCGCCGCCGTGCCGCTCGGGCGGCTCGGGCAGCCGGGTGAGATCGCCGCCGCGGTCGCCTTCCTCGCCTCCGACGCCGCCGGCTTCCTCGCCGGTCAGACGCTCGCCGTCAACGGCGGCGCGCTCATCCCCTCCGCTTGATCCCCGCTCCACCCCGCCCGGCTCCACCCCGACCCGCCCCACCCTGCCGCTGCATCCGAAGGACCGAAACACCATGACCATCGCCGCCCCGGTCGCCGCTCCGACCAAGCGTGTGCTTGCGGAGCAAGCCATGCGCCACAGCTGGTTCCCCGTCGCCCGCATCGCCGACCTCGACACCCCGCAGCGCGCCACGCTGCTCGGTGAGCAGCTCGTGGTCTACCGCTCCGGCAACGGCGTCGTCGCCGTGCAGTCCCGGCGTTGCCCGCACCGCGGCGCCGACCTCTCGCGCGGCGAGGTGCACGAGGCGTCGATCGGATGCCCGTACCACGGCTGGGAGTTCGGCTCGGCGAACGGTGTCTGCACGCGTGTCCCGTCGCTGCCCGACCAGGCCAAGATCCCGCCGAAGGCGGCGATCAAGCACTACCCGGTCGAGCTGCGCTACGGCCACGTGTGGACCGCGCTCGAGGACCCGATCCGCGACCCGTACGACGTGGACGAGTGGGACGACGTGGAGCTCGAGTGGCTCGCCGCCGACCCCATCGACTCCGCTGTGGGCGTGGGCGTCTCGGTGGAGAACTTCCGCGACGTCGCGCACTTCCCGTTCGTGCACAAGGTCTCGATGGGCCCGACGCCCGAGGTGGTCGAGCCGCTGAACGTGACCCGCGACGGCCTCACCGTGTGGATGGACCGCCCGCTGAACGCAGGGACCGGCGAATGGGCTGAGGACGGCAACTGCATGATGCGCTACCGCTGCGCCGCACCCGGTTTCGCGTCCATCACCTACAACTACGAGAAGCTGGGTAAGCGCGTCGTGGCCGGCTTCCCCTCGCCGGTGGCGTACGACCGGGTCAAGATCTTCTGGGGCGTCGCCAACGAGGTGGGCTTCAAAGGCCAGTCGCTCGAGGAGAACCTGCGCATCGAGGAGATGGTGTACCTCGAGGACATCCCGATCGTCGAGCACCTCGACCCCAAGGAGATCCCCTGGGACGCCGAGATCCAGGAGTACTCCGTGCCCGCCGACCTGTTCACGCTCAACTACCGTCGCGCCTGGGGCGAGTTGATGAATCGGGTGCGGTCCGATGGCTGAGGAATCGGGTGGGCACGCCACCACGCTCGGCGTGCGGGTCGAGGCGGCGCGCCGGGAGGCGGCGGGCGTCACGTCGTACGTCCTGACCGCGCCCGACGGTGCCGAGCTGCCCCGCTGGAGCCCCGGCGCGCACGTCGACGTCCACCTGCCGTCGGGCACCGTCCGGCAGTACTCGCTGTGCGGCGATCCCGCCGACCGGCGCAGCTACCGGATCGCCGTCCTCGAGCAGCCGGCCGGACGCGGCGGCTCCGTCGAGGTGCACCGCGAACTGCGTCCCGGGGCCGCGGTGCAGATCGGGCTGCCGCGCAGCAACTTCGAGCTGGTTCCTGCGCGGCGCTACGTGTTCGTGGCCGGCGGCATCGGCATCACACCCGTGCTGCCGATGATCCGCCAGGTGGCGGCCTCCGGCATCGAGTGGGAACTCGTCTACGGCGCGCGGACCCACGGGCACTTCGCCTTCCTCGGCGAACTCGCGGCACACGGCGACCGGGTGCGGACCGTGCCACAGGACACCGCCGGTGTGATCGACCTCGACAAGCTGGCGCGCGGCGCCGCCGGAGCTGCTGTGTTCTGTTGCGGCCCTGCGCCGTTGATGGACGCCCTGGTCGACGCGATGGCCGCCGCCGGCCACGCCGGGCAGGTGCATCTCGAGCGGTTCGGCCCCGTCGCCACTCCGGTGCGCGACGCGGCGGCCGACGACGCAAGCGGGCCCGAGTTCGTCGTCGAGCTGACGCGCAGCGGCATCACCGTGCCCGTCCCGCGGGACGTGTCGGTGCTGGACGCCGTCCGCGGTGCGGGGGTGGACATCCCTTCGTCCTGCGAGATGGGAATCTGCGGTACCTGCGAGACCACGGTGCTCGAGGGCGAGGTCGACCACCGCGACGACCT
The DNA here is from genome assembly GCF_039541155.1 of Tsukamurella soli. NCBI lineage: Bacteria > Bacillati > Actinomycetota > Actinomycetes > Mycobacteriales > Tsukamurellaceae > Tsukamurella > Tsukamurella soli. Next base: position 27,461 of record NZ_BAABFR010000033.1, on the reverse strand, counting down.
GTACACCGAGGCCGAGCGCGCCACCTGTGGCGCGATGCTGGTCTGCGTGTCGCGTGCCTGCGGACGGAAGCTGGTCCTCGACGCGTGACGAGCGCCACCAAGGTAGCGAGTGATCACTCTCCAATCTTCATGCCCGATCATCGCCTACTTGCACTGCTGCGTCGATATGCTGACCCACATGGCCGACGATCGCACCGACGTACGCCGCACGCAGGCGCAGCGGCGCGAGACGATGGTCGCCCTACTGATCGAGGCGACCGTCGACGCGATCGACGAGCTCGGCTACGCGTCGGCGTCGATCCAGCAGGTGGTGACCCGGGCCGGAGTGAGCCAGGGCGCTCTGTTCCGCCACTTCCCGACCCGCCTCGACCTGGTCGCGGCGACTGCTCAGCAGGTCCTCGAGCGACAGGTCGATGCGTTCGAGGAGTCGGCGGGGGCACTGGACGAGCGTGCGGACGCGCGGTCCATCCTCACCGCCGTGCGGGACTTGGCGGGTAGCCGCAATGCGGGGGTCGTCCGTGAGATCGTGATGGCGGCGCGGTCGGACATCCTGTTGCGACAGAAGCTTGCGCCGCATATCGAGGCGCACTACAGGCGACTGGGCGAGATCGCCGACACGTTACCGATGCTCGCCATGCTGCCCTGCCCCACCCGGCGGGCCGTGGTGACCCTGGTGACCGTCGTCTTCGACGGCGAGGCAGTGCGCGACGCGGTACTCCCGGACGCGGAGACCGCGGACGCCGAGTTCGAGATACTGATCATGCTCACGCTCGCGCTGGGCGTCGGCGCCGCGCCCGTCGTCGGCGGGCCGTGAGTCGCTACACGTCGATGGGATGCCGGTTCATGTACTCGACGACGGCGCGGCGAAGGATGTCGCTCGGCGTGGTGCCGGCGTCGTCTGCATATTCGGCGAGCCGGTGATCGATCGCATCCGGGAGCCGTACCGTTCGGGCGGGCGAACGCCCGCGGCCGAGTCTCCGTGTCGTGTCGATACCGCTGGTCATCTCCCAGGCGCTCCTTCGCTGGCCGAGGTCTCCGCAGGAGAGGCGGTCGTGCAGAGTTCATCGATACCGAAGCTCCGACGATATCACATAGAGAGCGACCGCTCACTTCCTCACTCTCTCCTAACCGGTGCCGGTGCCGCGTCGTAGACCAGAGTTCGGGTGGCCGAATATTTTTATACGGCTATGTTGCTGCCGGCCCATCGCCGACCTAGTATTTCTGGATGCGAAGTCGATCCGTTCCGATCACGCGATGAGTGCCCCGCCGAGTGCGCAGCGCGGACGACCGACGGTGCAGGAGGTGGTGTCGCGCGGCCGCAACCGCGCTGCACTGGCGCTGCTGGGCCCGGCCTTCGTCGCCTCGGTCGCCTATGTCGACCCGGGCAATTTCGCCACCAACTTCGCGGGTGGCGCCGAACACGGCTACGAGTTGGTGTGGGTCATCGTGATGGCCAACCTGATGGCGGTGCTCGTGCAGTACCTGACGTCTAAGGCCGGGCTGTCGACCGGTCTGAGCCTGCCCGAGCTCTGCAGACGACGATACGGCCGCCGTGTCAACGCCCTGCTGTGGATTCAGGCCGAGGTCGTCGCGATGGCCACGGATCTGGCCGAATTCGTCGGCGCCGCAGTCGGACTCAACCTGGTGTTCCACATGCCTCTGCTGGTCGCGGGACTGGTCACCGCGGTCGTCGCGTTCGCGATCCTGGCGCTTCAGCAGCGCGGCTACCGGTGGTTCGAGCGCGCCATCGTCGCGTTGCTGGCACTGGTGGGTGCCGGGTTCGTCTACCTGTTCTTCACCGCCGGCACGCAGGACTACGGAAAGCTCGCCGGCGGACTGATCCCGCATATCGGTGGCGGGGACACCCTCAGCCTCACCGTCGGGATCATCGGCGCCACGGTCATGCCGCACGTGGTGTATCTCCATTCCGCTCTCCAGACCGATCGGATCTCTGCCACGAGTGAGCAGGAACGGCGGACGCTGCTGTCCTACAACCGGTGGGATTGCATCATCGGGCTCGGGCTTGCCGGCCTGGTCAATCTGGCCATGTTGTGCATCGCCGCAGCGCTGTTCGACAAGCCGGGACTCACCGATGTCAGCGATCTCGGGCCGGTCCACGACCACCTCGCGACCATGGTCGGCGGCGGAGCCGCGCTTGCGTTCGGGGTCGCCCTGATCGCGTCGGGACTCTCGTCGTCGAGCGTCGGCACGTATGCGGGCCAGGTCGTCATGGCCGGCTTCATGAACTGGCGTATCCCGCTGTTCGCCCGCCGCGCTCTCACCATGCTGCCCGCCCTGGCGATCATCGCGCTGTCGGTCGACGCCACCAAGGCATTGATCTACTCCCAGGTCGTGCTGTCGTTCGGTGTCCCGTTCGCGCTGATTCCGCTGCTGCTGATCACGCGCGACCGCCGCACGATGACCGACATGGTCAATCGTCGCCTCACCACCGCGGCGATGCTCGTGGTGACGGCGATCATCACCGGCTTGAACGTGTACCTGATCTACAGCTCGTTCACCTGGTCGACCTGAGGCCCGAACGAATCGAGGGCGGAACGGCTCGGGGCCCGGCGGCGTCAGGCGCGCGGCGAGCGGCGCGCCGCCGTCAGGTCGATCTGCCTGCGCGTGTTGGCCAGCGCGACCACGGTGGCGGTGCCCACCGGGCCCTCCCGGTCGAACAGCGTGGCCACTCCGGTCGAGACCCCGTCGACGGCGAGGTGGTCGAGGGCTCGGAGGCCGAGCCCGCTTCCGACGGGCAGGCGGGACAGGGCCATCGTCAGGTCGGCGTTGATGAACCCGATGCCTGCCGTGCCGGTGTTGGTGATCAGCGAGGTGTTCTCGGCGACGACCGCGGTTCGGGCGTAGGGGCTGTCCGGCTCGCCGGCGACCAGCGGGGGCAGGAACTGCCAGATCGCCTTCCGGTCCGCGTTGCCCAACGCGGCGAAGTCGTGGGTCCAGGCCGTTCCGTCCCCACCGGGCGTGGGGAAGCTCGGCGGCTGCCACGCGTCGGCGACTGGCGGTGGGGTCGGCAGCGGCTCGGTGGGGGACCAGAGCTCTCCCGGCGGGTCGTCGCCTGTGGTGACGAACACCGCACTCGCCCTGGCCCGGGTGATCCCGTCCTGCACGATGCGGGTGTCCGCCACGACGATCCGCCGCCCCTTGCGCACCACCTCCGACTCCAGCCGGAGCGGCTCCGCCAGCACGGGCATGAACAGGTCCACTGTCGTGCGGGCGGGGATGAAACCCTCGGGCCGATGCCGCTCGAGGTCGCGGGCACATAGACCGCAAACGCCGTGGCCCGCCAGCTGTTTGGGCGACCACAGGCTCACCGCGAACGGGGTGGGCACCAGCAGGTCACCGTCGGTGGTGAAGAACGAGACCGGGTCGGTGCCTGACGCCATGATTCGATCGTCTCATAGTCGCGGCGCGGGCTCTGTCCACGGGGCGACGACAGGCCCGCGACCGAAGGCGTAAGCGCCTGTAAGCGTGGTGTGAGCGGGGTGGCGCACAGTAGTCACCATGACAACCACAACCACGGCCCGATCCGGGCCGACACCGCCGCGCACCGGGACGCCGCCCGCCATCGAAGCGCATGGGCTGGTCAAGCACTTCGGGTCCACCCGCGCCGTCGACGGTGTCGACCTGATCGTCCCCACCGGCAGCGTCTACGGCGTCCTCGGACCCAACGGCGCCGGCAAGACCACCACCGTCAGCATGCTCGCGACTCTGCTCCGCCCGGACGCCGGTGAGGCCCGCATCTTCGGCTACGACGTCACCCGCGACGCAGTGGCCGTGCGCTCGCTCGTCGGCGTGACCGGCCAGTACGCCTCGGTCGACGAGGACCTCACCGGCCGCGAGAACCTCGTCCTGTTCTCCCGCCTGCTCGGGCTGAGCAGGCCCGCCGCGCGCCGGCGAGCGGAGGATCTGCTCGAGGAGTTCGGCCTCACGGAGGCTGCCGATCGGCCCCTCAAGGAGTTCTCCGGCGGCATGCGGCGTCGGCTCGACCTCGCGGCCAGCCTGATCGCGACCCCACCGCTGCTGTTCCTCGACGAGCCCACCACGGGCCTCGACCCGCGCACCCGCGCCCAGATGTGGGACACCATCCGGCGCCTCGTCGCGAACGGCGCGACGGTGCTGCTCACCACCCAGTACCTCGACGAGGCCGATCAGCTCGCGGACCGGATCGCCGTGATCGACCACGGCCGCGTGATCGCCGACGGCACCGCAGCCGAGCTCAAGCAGTCGGTCGGAGGCAGCACCCTGATGCTCACGCCCGCGGACCGCGCCGAGGTACCCCGCGTCGCCGAGATCGTGGGTGCGGTTCTCGGTGAGCGGGTGATCCTCAGTGCCGAGGCGGCCCGGGTGACCGCGCCGCTGCACCGCACCGACCTTGTCCCAGACGTCCTGATCGCCCTGCGCGACAACAACATCGACATCACGACGATCACCGTCGCCCAGCCCAGCCTGGACGAGGTATTCCTCGCCATCACCGGAGACAAGGAGGCCTGATCATGGCCACGATCCTCGACCCCGTGTCGACCCCCGCGGGGTTCCCGGGCCCCGTCCGCCGCTCGATTCCGTTCCCGACCGCCGTCCAGCAGAGCTTCACCATGGGCTACCGCGGGCTGCTGAAGATCCGCCACAACCCCGAGCAACTGTTCGACGTGGTGCTGCAGCCGATCATCTTCACCCTGATGTTCACCTACATCTTCGGTGGCGCGATCAGCGGCAACGTGCACAGCTACCTGCCCGTCATCATCCCCGGCATCCTGGTGCAGACCGTGATCACCACCTCCATCGTCACCGGGACCCAGCTCCGGGAGGACATGGAGAAGGGCGTGTTCGACCGGTTCCGATCCCTCTCGATCGCCCGGATCGCGCCGCTGGCCGGCGCGTTGCTCGCCGACGTGGTGCGGTACTTGATCGCCTCGGTCATCACCTTCGCCATCGGTGTCGCCATGGGATGGCGTCCGGATGTGCTGGGCGCCGCCCTGTCCGTCCTGCTGGTGATGGTGTGCAGCTTCGCCCTATCGTGGATCTTCGCCCTGCTCGGCTGCCTGATCAAGAAGGCGTCCGCGGTGCAGGGCATCTCGATGCTCGTGCTGTTCCCGCTCACGTTCATGTCCAATGCGTTCGTCCCCGTCAAGACCATGCCCGGCTGGCTGCAGGCCTTCGTGAAGGTCAACCCGGTGAGCCACCTGGTGACCGCCGTGCGCGAACTGTGCAACGCAGGTCATGCCGGCACCGAGGTCGGCTGGTCGCTGCTCGGCGCCGCCGTGATCGTAGCGGTGTTCGCCCCGCTGGCCCTGCGTGCGTATATGCGAAACGCATAGTAGGACAAGGGGTTACGCGCGGTTACCGCCTATGCCTGCCGACGCCAGGATCGCGAGGATCTCCTCCGCGGCCTGGCGTCGCGGCATGCGTGCGGCGCGCCGCGCCAGGCACTCCCAGGCGTCGTCGGTCAGCCCGCTGCGGCTGCGGGCGGCGTCGCGGGCGTGCGCGAGGACGAAGTTGTCGCGGCGGGCGCCGAGTCGCATGCCCAGGAGGGCGAGCCGCGCCGGGCGGTCGTCACCCGGCGTGTGGTCCGGCGCGGACCCGAGGACCAGCCCGGCGGCGAGGGCGGCGGTCCCGGCCTGGGGCAGGTCGAACCATCCGGTGATCGATACAGCCTCGGTCACCGCAGACCCCAGGATCGGCAGCAGCCGCTCGGCAGCGGCATGATCGCCCGCCAGGACCAGACCGCACGCGACGCTGCTGACCAGCATCATGAGCCCCGGGTCCGATATCAGCGCCGGCTTCTCCGGGGTCAGCCGGTGCACGGCCTCCCGGAGCGCAGGAAGGGGATCCTCGCCGGAGGCCGCCGCCAGATCCGCGCGCGCGATCAGCAGGTTGGTGAGGGTCTCGGGGTCGACGGCCGTGCCGGGCCCCGCGGCCGGGAAGAGGGCCTCGGCCTCCGCCAACTCGCGCCGCGCGCCGGCGACGTCCCCCAGCGCGGCGAGGGTGGTCACCACATAGCTGTGGATCTGGGTGGTCTCGGCCGCGGCGCCGATGCCGTCGAGGTCGCTCGCCGCCGCGCGGTACAGGGGCAGCGCCTCGGCCCAGTACCCGCGCTGGCCGTACAGGCCGGCCTCGTTGGACCTGGTCATCGCGCGGGTCCAGGGGTCCGACAGGGTCGGCGCGTGGAGCGCCGCCGCGTCCCGGAGCGCACCGTCGATGTTCCCGGCGTTCTCGCGGAGGTTGAGCCGGAGCGAGATCGCGGCGATGGCTACGTCCCGGTTCTGCGATCGCGTGCCCGCGAGCAGGATCCGGAACACGCCCGACAGGCTGCGCTGCAGCCCGAGCGCGGTGAGTAGGTCGGTCACCTCGGACGTGGCGAGCTCGGGGCGATGCAGCCGGCGCAGCAGCAGCCGCGCGCGGGCCACGGCGCGGATCCGCCGTTCCCCGATGATCTGTGACGCGCAGGCCAGCACCGTCGCCTGCCACGCCAGCCGGTCCGTCTCGGAGAGGCCGGTGGGCGGGGTGCCCAGCGCGTCCAGGATCCGCTCGCCCCAGGTGCCCGCCTCGGCACGCAGCCCGCGGGCGGCCCAGAAGGCCGACATCACGGGGAACACCGCAACCAGTGTGTCGCGATCGCCGGACTCGATGGCGCGCAACAGGACCCACTGCAGGTTCTCGCCCTCGGAGGAGACCAGGTCGATCAACCCACTGCGGTCGTCGGAATCGAAGAGGGCACGCGCCCGGCGTGCGACCGATCGGCCCCACGCCGCCATGGCGGCCTCGACGTCGTCCGCCTCGCCGGCGGCCGACAGCCGCTCCGCGCCGTACTCGCGGACCGTTTCGAGCATCCGGTACCGGGTGTGTCCGCCCGCCTCGGTCACTTCGAGCAGGGACTGGTCCACCAGTGCCGTCAGTGCGTCGTGCACGTCGGGTAGGAAGCCCGACGGTGCCGGCACGCGCTCGGGGTCGGTGAGAACCGCCGCCGCGGCGTCCGCTGTGAAGCCGCCGGGGAAGCGGCACAGCCGGCGCAGCGCGCGCCGCGCCCCGTCGTCGAGTAGCTCCCAGCTCCAGTCGATCACGGCGAAGAGCGTGCGGTGGCGCGGCTCGGTGGTGCGGTCGTTGGTGCGCAGCAACGCGAATCGCGCGCCGAGGCCCGCCGCGATCTCGGCCACTGTCATCGTCCGCATTCGCGCGGCCGCGAGCTCGATGGCCAGCGGCAGCCCGTCGAGCGCGCTGCACAGCTCGGCGACGGCCTGACCGTCGAGCGTTGCGCCGGGCCGGATCGACTGCGCCCGCAGGGTGAACAGCCGTACGGCAGGCGACGCGGGTCCGTCCGCGGCGAGCACCGGCAGCGGGTAGATGCGTTCGCCGGGCACCATGAGCGGGCCGCGGCTGGTGGCCAGCACCGTCAGAGCCGGTGCCGCGGCGACCAGTTCGGCGACCAGCGCAGCAGCAGAATCGATCACGTGCTCACAGTTGTCCAGGACGAGGACGACCGCGCGATCCCGCAGGGCCGCCGCGAGGCGCGCCGCGAGGGGGCCGACGGCGAGCCGGGGCCGGCCCGGCGCAGACAGGTCGGATTCGCCCACGCCGAGCACGGCGGCAACGGCGCCCGCCACGCCTGCGGGGTCGGTGACGGGCGCGAGCGGCACGAAGTAGAGCGACCGCCGGCGCTCGGCCAGCACCGTGCCGACGGAGTGCGCGATTCGGGTCTTACCCACGCCGCCCGGTCCCTGCACCGTGACAACGCGGTGGGCGGCGAGCAGGTCGAGCACGGCGTCGATGTCGTCGCTGCGGCCGATCAGGTCGGTGGGCGATGCGCGCAGCCCGACCGCGATCGGTTCGGCCGGGGTGTGCGGACCCGGCCGATCCGCAGCGGGAGTGGTTGCGGTACCGTCACTCTCGGCGAGCAGTCGCGCGTTCAATGCGACTGCCTCAGGTCCCGGGGCGGCGCCGAGCTCACGGCGTAGGGTGCGGCGCAGCCGCGCGAAGACGGCGAGGGCCTCCGCGGTGCGATGCTCGCCGTGCAGCGCGTGCATCAGCGCGATGTGTGCGGTCTCGTCGAGTGGGTCGGCCGCGCACCGGCTCTCGGCGATCCGACGGGCGGCCCCGTAGTCGCCGCGGCGCAGTGCCGCGGTGAGTTCGAGGTCGTCGAGCCGTGCGGCCAGTGCCGCGGCGCGGCGCCGGACCTGTGCCGCGACACCGTCGGGCTCATCGCCGAGGTCGTCGCCCGGGGTGCCCCGCCAGCGTGCCCGGGCAACGGCCACCCGCGCGGGATCGGCTGTGTCCGCCTCGGATTCGGCGAGCGAGAGGTCGGTATCGCAGCCGGTGAGGCGGTACCCGGCGGCGCCCGACTCGACGGTGGCGTCGGGGCCGGCGGCCGCGAGCGACTGCCGCAGCCGGGACACCTGGGTATGGAGGGCGGCGGCCACCGCGCGTGGCGGTTCGTCGCCCCAGACCGCGTCGGCGAGTCGCTCCGCGCTCACGTATCGGCCGTCGCCCAGCGCGAGCGCGGCAAGCAGGCGCTTCGCCCGCAGGCCGGAGATCTCGGTGAAGACGCCCGCGCCCGGCGCGACGGAGACCGGACCCAGCAGGCCGACCACGGGTCGGGTGCGTCGGGCGGAATCGCCGCCGGTCGGAGGGTTCGGCACCTGTCCACCCTAACTGTCGTCCGGGCTGGAGCGGGCTGGCGGAGGGGCGCAGCCGACGTGGGCTGATACCTGTATCCGCGTGGGCCGGCGATCACCCGTCCCCGTGTGTCATCCGGGCTGCCGAGCCTCCGGCTCTGCGGCCTCGGCGGTGGCCGGAACGAGCTGGGCGGGCGTGAGCACCGCCTCGATGTACGGGCTGAACAGGTCGGCCAGGTCGGTGGCGATGGACTCGGGCGTGCCGTGCCGCAGCGCGACGTTGCTGATCGCGAGCCGCACCAGGCCGTCGGCGAGCACGCGTGCCGCCGCGGGGGGCACGGCGGCCCAGCTGGTGAGGAAGATCTCGGTGAGGCCGTGGGTGGCGTGCAGGTAGATCTTGCCGCCGTCGGTGGTGAGTAGGCGGAGCAGGTCTCCCTGCGGGTCCGGACCGTCGATGCCACGCTGCACCAGCGGGTCTCCGATGGCGAGCATCAGGAACTGGCCGAAGCCGTCCCGGATCGCCCGGTGCGGATCTCCGGGATTGGCGTCGATCTCCTCGCGCACGATGTGCAGGAAGCCGTCGACGAATCGCAGCACATACGCTTCGGCCAGGCCGTCCCGGGATCCGAACTCCTTGTACAGGGTCTGCCGGCTGATACCCGCAAGTGCGGCGACCTCCGCCATCGTCACCTCACCCCACGGCTTCTCGGAGAGGATCTGCCGCGCCGCCTCGAGCGCCGAGCTACGGGATACGACACGGGTCATGGCCCGCAGGGGCATTCGGCGGGACTCGGCACGGACCCGCTCGCGCAGGTTGCCCGCACCGATCAGCGAGCGGAACGTGAGCTCCTTCATGCCCTCCATCATCTCCTTCGACCGCGGCGAGTCGACGCCAGCATGTCCGAGACGCGCTCGAACTTCACCCGTGGCCGCCCCTGCGGTGCGCCGCGCGCCACCTCGGTGCGGTCGATCCACCGCAGGCCGCGGTAGTCGACCACGTCGCCGACGCGTCCGCCCACCAGCGTCACGAACGTGTCGGAGCCGAGGCCGCGCCCCCCGGTCAGTCGGCCGGCGGAGACGTCCTCGAGGAGGGAGCGCACCGTCTCCTCGGCGTCGATCCGGTTGGTCCCGATGCCCCCGCTCGGGCCGCGCTTGGCCCAGCCGACCACGTACCTGCCGGGCTGGGCGGCACCGTCGGGTCCGGTCAGCCGACCCGCCCGGTTGGGGAAGCGGCCGGCGGCATCGTCGAACTCGAGCCCCTCGATGGGCACGCTCCGGTAGCCGATGGAGCGCACCAGCAGGTCGGCGGGGATGTCGTGGTCGACCCCGGCGGTGCGCACGCGCACGGCGTCGACGGCGTCGGTGCCGAGCGCCGCGACAGGCGAGCTCTGGTACAGGAACACGATGCGCCGGCGGTCCGGGTCGGCCGGCGTCGGGAACGCGGGGACCCGGGGGTTCCCGTCACCGTCGACGCCCTCCGCGACCACGATGTCCAGGCCCTCGATCGCCTGCAGCGCCCGGAACTCGGCCGCGGTGAATGCGGCCTCGGCGCTCGACCGGCGGCCGAGGAGGACCACCTCGTGCACGTTCTGGCGCGCGAGGTACTCCAGCGCGCGGTCGGCGATGTCGGTGGTGGCGAGCCGCTCGATCGGCGACAGCAGGATCCGCGCCACGTCGAGGGCGACGTTGCCGGTGCCCACGATGACGGCGCGCCGGCTGCGCGCGGGGGCGTCAGGGAACGGGCGCTCCACCCCGGGCACTGCGTTGTACCAGGCCACCAGCTCGGTGGCGGCGGTGCTGCCGGGCAGGTCCTCGCCCGGGATCCCGAGCGCGCGGGCCTGCGATGCGCCGACGCCGTAGATCACCGCGTCGAAGTGCGCGTCGAGCTCGGCCGGGGTCACATCGGTGCCGACCGCGACGTTGGTGGCGACGGTGACGCGCGGGTGCCGGTACATCAGGTCGAAGCCCGCGAGCACCCCCTTGGTACCCGGGTGGTCGGGGGCGACGCCCGCACGGACCAGCCCGCCCGGCGTGGGCAGCCTGTCGATCACCGTGATGTGGGCGTCGGTGCGCGCCACCAGTTCCCGCACGGCGTACCCGGCCGACGGGCCCGTGCCGACGACGGCGATCTGGAACTCGGGCCCGACGGTGACGGCGGGCCGGTACTCGACGGCGTCCCAGCCGGACTTGATGTGCGGGTTGTCGGTGTAGAAGTCGGCATTGATCTGCGCGTACGGCAGATCGTCGATGCCGAGGCGGTCGATCGGGAAGATCGCGTTCACGGGGCACGCGTCGGCGCACGCGCCGCAGTCGATGCAGGTGTCCGGGTCGATGTGCAGGATGTCGGACCCGCCGAATCCGGGCTCGCCCGGAGTGGGATGGATGCAGTTGACGGGGCAGACGCTGACGCACGAGGCGTCACTGCAGCAGGCCTGGGTGATGACGTGCACCATCAGTACATGTTCGCCTTGCGGTACCAGCGCATCGCAGCGCGGTTCAGCAGGCCCACCTCGTCGAGGAACTCCATCAGATGCACGCAGCTCTCGCGGACCTGGGCGCGGTAGTAGGGGTTCGCCTTCGCCTCGCGCACGGCGCGCTCGGGGTCGAGCCCGGCGTCGGCGTAGGCCTGCGGGTCGTGCAGCGACGTCACGATGAGGTATGCGGCGATGGCGATGATGTAGCCGCTCAGCCACCGGCGGCGGCGGCTCTTCCCGGCTAGCGCGTCCCGCACCTCCTCGCGGGCGAACTTCATGTGCCGGGACTCCTCGAGCACGTGGATCTCGTTGACGGTGCGGATGAACGGCAGCACGCGCTCGTCGCGCATGCAGCCGCGCTGGAAGACGTCGAGCACCTCCTCGGCGACCAGGATGCCGGCGTAGGCGACCTCGCCCGAGGCGATCTTCTTGAACCAGCGGCCGGCGCGACCCACGAACTTCGAGGGGCGATACGACCTGCCCACCATCTTCTCGGAGGCCTTGGCGAACATGAGGGAATGGCGGCACTCCTCGGCCACCTCGATGAGTGCCCACTGGTACTCCGGAGTGTGGTAATCGCCGAGGTATTGGTCGCGCAGCACCATCTCCTGCAGGATCATCTCGAACCAGATGCCGTTGGTCATCACCGAGGCGAACTCGTGGCGGCTCAGCGAGATCCGCTGCTCCTCGGTGAGCTCGTTCCAGTAGTCGGTGCCGAACAGGGTGGACCACTCCGGGCTGCAGCCGTACAGCGCGGGGTCCATCGGCTGATCCCAGTCGATCTCGGTGAAGGCGTTGCGGGAGAGCTTGGCGGCCGACTCGATCAGACGGTCGGAGACCTCGTTCGCACCCTGGTCGCGGGTGCTGACGGCGCGATACTCGATGTCCTGAAGCTCGGGGCGCTGGGTGATAGTCATAATCATCATCCCTCTCGTGATGTGTCGCCTTTGACACTTCAAACCTATACACGAGATGGTCTCGTGTCAACTAATAGTACGTGTCTAGTATCCGTGTAAACGATATGGGTCTGGTGTCGGTGTGCGCGGGAGCCGTGGTGTGACGCACGTGGTGCGGTCCCGGTCGTGCGGTCTACATTCGTCCCAATCCGCGTTCACGCCGAGCGCCCCCACACCGGGAGGAACCCCATGCCCTCGCTGCGCCCCGTCGCCTCCTCAGAACTCGTCGCCGGAGCCCCCGGGGTGATCGAGTTCTCCGTCCGCTCGGCGCGGTCGGTCGACTGGGTCTGGGACGAGTTGACGTCCGACGACCCGCTGCACTGGTGCAAGGCACTCCGCTCGGTGCGCTGGACCAGCCCGCGCCCGTTCGCGGCCGGCACCACGCGACGCGTGGTGCTCGGCCCGGGTGTGAGCGCGGACGAGATCTTCTACAGCTGGGAGGAGTCGGAGCAGCGCTGCGAGATGGCCTTCTATGTACAGACGGCGACCGCGCCCGGCCTGAGCAGACTGGCCGAGCGGTACCGCGTCGTGGCGCAGCCCGGCGGCGGATCGGTGTTCACGTGGACGCTGCTGGTCGAGCCGATCGGCGGACCGATCGCGGCGCGCCTGGCCGCGCCCGCGCTGAAGCTGGCGGCGGCCTCGCTGCGGCGGGACACGGAGAAGTTCTTCAGCCGCGGCAGCTGATCCGCGGGCCCGGAGGCGACGGGTCCGCGGATCAGCCGGGGCGGGGATCAGTGGTGCGATCCGCCGTGCGATCCGCCGCCCTGTGACGTCCCGGTGTGTGTCGATGCGGAGCTGGTAGACGCTCCGCCGCTTGCCGCGCTGGAGCCGCTAGCCGTGCCGGAGTCGCTAGCCGTGCCGGAGTCGCCGGTGGTGCTCGATCCGGCGGTGGTGCTCGATCCGGCGGTGGTGTCGGAGCCCGCGGTGGTGTCGCTCTGCGCCTTCGCATGCCGACCGCCGGCACCCAGTGTGTGGGCGATGCTCGCCGCGATGCTGTCGGCGGCCGCGTGCCTACCGGTCGATCCGCCGGTCGAGGTCGCTGCGGACTGCGTGGCCCCGGTCTGTGTGCTCGCGGCCTGAGTGCTGACGGCCTGAGTGCTGACGGACTGGGCGCTGACGGCGGGCGTGCTGACGGCGGGTGTTGTGGCGGCCTGAGTGCTGACGGCGGGTGTGCTGACGGCCTCAGTGCTGACGGCGGGTGTGGCGGCGGCGTCCGTGCTGGCGGCTGCGGCGGCGGTGGAATCACCTGTCACACTCGCGATCACGGCCTGCGCCGCCGGATCCGAGCCGAGGGTGGTGTATTCGGAGCGGTCGTACCCCTCGTTCACGATCGTCGTCAGCGGCCCGTTGAGCTGGTCGGCGAGGCTGCTCAGCCCGATCTGTCGCAGCGGTTCGAGCAGCGGCAGGTTCTGGGTGGGAACCAGCACGTACGTGGTGTCGCCCTCCTGCGCCACCAGGTTGTTGGGATCGTCGAGGTCGACGTCCGTGTAGTCCGTGTGGACGTACATGTATCCCGCGGCGGCGTTGGCCACCGCGAGCAGGTCGGTGGGATTCGTCGGGAAGTCGGCGACGCCGTCGTACTCCTGTGCCACGTCGATCACCGTGTAGCCGCTGTCGGTCGGCGTGGCCGGGCCGGTGCCCAGCGCCGGGATGATCCCGCCGAGTGCGCGCTGCGGGTTACCGACCAGCACCAGCGTCAGCTGCGAGGGCGACGGTGCCGACGCGGTACCCGCCGTGTCCTGCAGCCACTCGGTCGCGACCATCGCCCCCTGCGAGTACGCGAAGATCACCTTGTTGCCGGGGGTCGAGTCGACCGCCGACGTGAGCGCGTCCAGGCCGCTCTCCATGGTGATCGCGCCGAGCCCCTCCGACAGGTAGGGGACCGAGACGCAGCTGTTGCCGCCCTGGCACAGCGCCCCCTGCAACTCCTCGTTCATCGGCGTGTCCACCACCGCGGTGTTGCCCGCGACCGTGAGAACCGTCGTCGGAGCAGTGGTGACGAGGGCGGCAGTAGGCGAGACGGCGGCCAACGAGGCCGCCGCCGGAGACTGCACCGACGGGTCGGTCGAGACCGTGCCCGCGGTCGTGGCAGTGGCGGCGGCCACCACCGGGATCTGGATCGTCGCGGTTGCCGCGATAATCGCCGCCGTCGTGATCTTCGCTCGCACGCTGGTCCTCCATCGATCGGTGTGCGCGCAATCTAAACCAGAAGATGGACCAGAGATCAAGCATGTCGTGATCGTCGACAACCTCGGTTGGCGACGTGCCGAACGCGGCCTGCGAGCGGCCGGCACAGCACCGCCACGCAACCGATCGCGAGCAGTGCCAGCGCGGCAGACGCCGCGTACGGGCGATCGAGGATCGTCCCCCCGCCCGGCGGCACGACGCCGTGGCGCGGTGCGAGAACCGGTATGGCAAGGGCGATCACGGTGATCGACAGCACCGCCGCGACGAGCGTCACCGTCCACCATCGGGCGGGCAACAGGCGGCGGACGCCATGTCCGAGCGCCAGGCAGACCGGAGCGAAGACACCGTCGTGCAGCACCAGCCCGGCGGCCCCCCACACGGCCACCGAGATGAGGTCGGCGCGGGACAGGCCCAGCAACAGCCAACCGCCGTATCCGGCGAGCCCCAGCCCCACCCCGATGAGCGCGCCGCGCGCGGCCGTGCCGGCAGCCGACGCGCGGCCCGGGATTCCGGACGCCCAACGGCGGGTCATGTCACCACCTCGATGCGGCGTACCCATTTGGTCTGCGTCACGCCCGGTCGCGACGGTGCGATCAGCCGGCACGGAAAACCGTGGTCGAGATCGAGGTCGGCGCCGTTCAACTGCAACGCGAGCAGGGAGTCCGCCGCGCGGACGTGCGTCGCAGGCAGCGTCGACACACCGTACGGCCCGACGTCGATCGAGACGAACCGCAGCGCGGCACCGTCGGGCGCGCCGACCAGGGACGCCAGGTCGGCGACGCGGACGCCCGTCCAGGTGGCCCAGCGGCTCCACCCCTCGACGCAGGCGATCGGGAGCCGGACGGTGTGCTGCGGCAGCGCGCGCAACTGGGAGAGGGAGAGGTCGACGGTGCGCGGCCCGGTCAGATGCAGCCGGAAGTCGGGGGAGGCCGCCGCCGTGCCGACGCGGGCCGCGGCGGCCGTGCGGTTGACGGGCAGATCCTGCGGACCGGCGCCCGACCGCGGTGCCAGGAAGGCGAGCCGTCGCAGCGGTCCGGCCGACTGGCCGCCCACCGCGACCGCGGCGAGCGCGGCCGCTGCCAGCCCGGCGCCCAGTACCGCTCGCCGCCCGGGGCCCGAATCCGGATCCGCGGAGCGCGTGTCGCTCTCACGCCGGTACGCGGCCGCGATGTCGGGCAGCTTCACGCCGACGTGCACGAGGACGGCGCCGACGGTGACCCACGCAGTGGCGTAGTGCGCCGTGGTGAAGAAGAAGCGCCACGGGTACCACTGCGCGATGTTCAGTAGTCCGGTGGACAGCTGGAACAGCAGCGCCACCACCAGCACCGCGATCGACGCCCGCTCGAGCCCGCGGCGCAGCGCGGCGACGGGCGCGCGCCACGAACCGATCACGGGGCGGGCGAACAGCTTCGGATACACGATCGCGAGCTTCAACAGGGCCAGGGGGATCGCCGCGACGCCGCACGCGACGTGCAGCCCCTGCGTGAGCTGGTACAGCCACGCCGGCCGCGTCGGCCAGTAGAACCACCCGGGTGGGTGCTGGATCCAGTGGCTGAGCAGGCCCGTCACGAAGCAGATCGCGATCGCGATCCCCAGCGCCGTCCCGAGGTGCGCGGCGAGCCGGGTGGTGCGCAGAGCAGGGGCGCGGCGCCCGGGACCGGCGGTCACGGCGCCAGCTCCACACACGTCCGGTTGCCGACGGTGACGCTGCGCCGTACTCGCCGTCCGGCCCATTCCGCGAGCGTCGGCAGCGCATCCAGCCCTACCCGCGACCACGGGAACCACTCCGTCACAACGGAGTCCGTGCGTATCCGGGCGGCCCGCCGGTCCCAGCCGGTCGCGGCACCGTCGACCTCCACGATCAGCGAGCCGCCGGCGGCGAGCAGCCGGGCGGCGCGGGCGACCAGCCGCCGCGGATCGCCGCCGATCCCGATGTTGCCGTCGAGGAGCAGGGCGTGGGACCACCGGCCCTCGCCGGGCAGGTCCGCGAACACATCGCGCATCAGCGCGACGCCGCCGCGGGCGCGGGTCAGTCGTACTGCGGCAGCGGCACCGTCGACGCCCAGTGCGGGGACCCCCCTGCGCAGCAGCGCGTCCACCACCCGTCCCGGGCCGCAGCCGAGGTCGACGGCGGGGCCCGTGCACCACGCGGTGACCGCCGCGAGGAGCGCATCGTCGTCGTGGTCGCCGTGCAACCACCGCGACACCGGGAGCGGGCGGCTGCTCCCGGATGCCTCTTCGAGGGTGCAGTGGGCGCCCGCGGGGCCGCGGCGGCCGGGGTGCCCGGTGTCGGCGAACGCGATGTCCCATACGCAGGTCATGCTGTCAGCTCCCGCACGGCCCGCGCGAATTCGCCGTCTACGCGGCAGGTCTGGGCCACGGGGACGACATCCGCCGGGACGTCGACGTCGCGCAGCGCGGGCAGGTCGGCGACGTCGAGCCCGCAGGCGGCGAGTGCCCGGCGGGTCGCGACGCCCGTGTGTGCGGCCGACATGGGCACCGCCGGCAATACGTGCGCACCGATCCCGTCGTGCAGGCCGAGCGCCCACCAGCCACCGTCGTCGGCGGGACCCAGTGCGGCGTCGACCGCAGCGAGGCGATGCAGGCACGCCGCCAGGAGGTCGGGTGTGACCTGCGGGGTGTCCATGCCGATCTGCAGCACGGTCCCCGGGGCGGCTGCGAGGTGGGCTGCAGCGAGTCGCGTACCGAACCCGCCTGGGACCTGCGCGATCACCGTGCACCGCCGCAGCGCGGCGAGGATGTCGCCGCGGCGCTGGGACTTCTCCAGGTCGCCCGTGACGGCCACGACGCACCTGCAGTCGGCGACTGCGGTCGCGGCGGCGAGGGTGTCGAGCAGCGCGGCGGCGGCCAGGCGCGCCGCGCCGGCGACACCGTATGCGGGGATCAGACGAGTCTTGGCGAGGCCCGGCACCGCGGCCTTCGCGACGACGAGGACGGTGGCGGTCATCGCGCGCACCGCAGGAAGTCGCGCGTGGCGCGCACGCTGCCGGTGAGTGAGCCGGACACCTTCGACCGCCCGGCCGTGCGTCGGGAGTAGGTGACGTCGAATTCGCGGACGGTCCAGCCCGCGCGCCCCGCCCGCACCAGCAGCTCCACCGGATACCCCGAGTTCCGGTCGCGCACACCGAGATCGAGGAGGTTCTCGCGGCGGGCCGCGCGCATCGGCCCGATGTCGTGCACCGCGACGCCGAAGCGGCTGCGCAGTCGGCGCGCGATCAACAGCGAGCCGGCTCGGGCGTGCCACGGCCAGCTCCCCGCCTGTGCGCGGCGGCGGCCGACCGCGAGGTCCGCGCCGGAGCGGACCGCCTCGATGAGTGGCGCGAGCTCGCCCGGATCCATCGAGCCGTCGCCGTCGAGGGTGCACACGATGGGCGAACGCGCCGCCAGCACCCCGGCGTGGACGGCGTGGCCGTAGCCGGGCCGCGGCTCGGTGACGACGGCTGCGCCCGCTCGCAGCGCGCGGGCGGCGGTGGCGTCGGTGGATCCGTTGTCCACCACCAGCGTGGCGAAACCCGCCGGCACCGCGTCGATCACGGCCGCGATGCTGTCGGCCTCGTTGCGGCACGGGAGGATCACGGTGACCTCGGGGACGTCCGGAATCGGCATGTCTCGAACGCTAGGCGCGGGCGGCCCCGACGGGAACCGCTCGCGCGGTGACGAAACTGTGACGTCCGGGCATCGACACCGTACGCACCGGCGCGCGGGCCTAGCGTGGGATGCGTGACCCGACCGAGCACCGTACCCGCGCCGCCCGCGGCCCTGCGGCGCGCGCCGTGGCGAAGCGAGGTGGCCTGGGCGGCGGGCACGGCCCTGTTGGTGGCCGCGGCGTTCGTGGTGCCGCGCCTCGAGTCTCGCGGCTTCCGGATGCGGCTGGTGGCCGAGGCCGCGCCGATCTTCGGCCGTTTCGACCCGCACGTCGGCGTGGGCACCGTGCCCGCCCTGGTGATCGCCGTCGTCGTCGTGGCCTGGGGGCCGGCGCTGGCGCAGCGGGGCCCGTTCCCGGCGCTCGCGTGGGGGACCGCCCTCGTCCTGGCCGGGTGGTCGCTGGCCCTGGGCACCGTGGGTGGCTGGCACTCGTTCGCGACCAAGCTGACGGGCTACGACCAGTACCTGCACGAGGTGCCCGGGGTGCACGACATCGGCTACATGCTGCGCTCGTTCGCGCGGCGCATCCCCGACTACCAGCCGGACTCGTGGACCGTGCACGTGTCGGGCCACCCGCCCGGCGCGCTGCTGACCTTCGTGTGGCTGGACCGGATCGGACTGGGCGGTGGGACGTGCGCGGCGCTGTTCTGTGTGGCGGCGGGCGCCAGTGGGGCTGCGGCGGTGCTGATCGCCGTCCGTGCCCTGTCCGGCGAGGACGTCGCGCGCTCCGCCGCGCCGTTCCTCGCGCTGTTCCCGGGCGGGCTGTGGCTCGCGGTGTCGGCGGACGCGTACTTCGCGGGCGTCGTCGCGTGGGGGCTGGCGCTGCTCGCGCTGTCCGGTGTGGCGCTGCATCGGGGTGATCGCAGGGGATGGGCGGCCGCGGTCGGCGCCGGCGTGCTGCTCGGGTGGGCGGTGTACCTCAACTACGGGCTGGTGCTCGTCGGGATCCCGGCGCTGGCGGTGCTTGCGGCGACACGCTCCGCCCGGCCGCTGCTGGCCGCCGTGCCGGCTGCGCTCGCGGTGACCGCCGCGTTCCTGGCCGGCGGGTTCTGGTGGTTGGCCGGATATCACGGGGTGGTCACCCGGTATTACCAGGGCATCGCGTCGTTCCGGCCGTTCTCGTACTGGATCTGGGGCGACCTCGCGGCCGCTGCGTGCGCGTTCGGTGTCGCGGGCGGGGCCGGGATCGGCCGGGCGCTGGCCGCGCTCGGGCCGCGCCGCGAGTCCTGGCGCCACCGGCTGCGGGACCGCCGCGTGGGGCTGGCGGCCGTGGTGTGCGCGTCGGTCGCCGCGATGCTGGTCGCCGACGTCTCCGCGCTGAGCAAGGCGGAGGTCGAGCGGATATGGCTACCGTTCACGCTGTGGGTGACGTGCGGGGCCGGGCTGGTGGTGATCGGCCGGCCGCGCCCGACGGTGTCGGCATGGCTGGCGGCGTCGGCGGCCGGGGCGCTGCTGATCGCGCACCTGATCCGGATCTACCAGTGAGGCCCGACATGCACATCCTCATCGCCGACGACGACCCCGTGGTCAGCGACGTCGTGCGCCGTTACCTCGAACGGGACGGGTTCGCCGTCACCGTCGTCGGCGACGGGGCGGCCGCCACGGCCGTGCTCGCCGGCCCCCGCGCGGTGGACCTGGCGGTGCTGGACGTCATGATGCCCGCCCCCGACGGGATAGCGCTGTGTCGGGACATCCGCGCCAATGCCGCGGCCGGTCCCGGCCTGCCCGTTGTGCTGCTCACCGCACTCGGCGAAGAGGAGGACCGGGTGACCGGGTTGGAGGCGGGCGCCGACGACTACGTGACCAAGCCGTTCAGCCCCCGCGAGCTGGCCCTGCGCGTCCAGTCGGTGCTGCGGCGCACCGGTGGCGCCGCGACGCGGGCCCCGGCGACGGTGCGCTCGGGCCCGCTCACCGTGGACCCCGGCGCCTGTGCGGCGCGGCTGGACGACCGCGAGATAGCCACGACCAGGCGCGAATTCGACCTGTTGCACCACTTCATCACCCATCCCGACGAGGTGTTCGGCCGCGCGGAGCTGCTGGAGCAGGTGTGGGGCTGGCAGTTCGGCGACCTGTCGACGGTGACGGTGCACGTGAAGCGGTTGCGCGCGAAGCTGGGGCCCGGCAACCCGATCGAGACGGTGTGGGGCCGCGGATACCGGTGGAGCGGATGGGGTTCCCGATGAATCAGGACCTACCGAAGATCGCGCTGCTGGCGCTCGTCTGGTCCGCGCCGGTGGTGCTGGTGGGCGCCGTGCTGCTGTGGCGGGCCCGGCGGATGTCTCTGCAGGTGTCCATGGTGGTGCTGGTGCTGATCCCCGTGCTCGCGATCCTCTCCGGGGTCGTGGGGGTGAGTGGATTCATGTTCACCGCCGACTTCACCCGCACCTGCACGGTGCTCGGCGCGGCGACGGTGATCGCTGTGCCGGCCGCGGTGGCGCTGGGCCGGTTCCAGGCACGGAGGACGGTGTGGGAGAGGCAGATCCGCGAGCAGGAGCGGGCCGCAGAGGCGGCCCGTCGGGACCTGGTCGCGTGGGTCAGCCACGACCTGCGGACGCCGCTCGCGGGGATCCGGGCGATGTCCGAGGCGCTGCGCGACGCCGTGGTGGTGGACCCGGGTGAGGTGACCGAGTTCGCCCGGCGCATCGACCGCGACGCCGTACGGCTGTCGGGCATGGTGGACGACCTGTTCGAGATGTCGCGGATCCACTCCGGCGCGCTGCGCCTCGAGCTGGAGACGATCGACGCGCGGGAGGTCGCCGACGAGGTGCGCGCCGGGTTGGAGCAGACCGCCGCCCGCGCGGGCGTGGCCCTGACGGTGACCGCGGACCACCTGGTCCCCGTGTCCGCCAACGCGTCCGCGCTGTCGCGCGTCCTGCGGAATCTGGTGCTCAACGCGATCGCGCACACGCCGTGCGGGGGCTGCGTCGAGATCGGGCTCACGGCCGAGGGCACCACGGCGGTGCTGCGCGTCGACGACACCGGCACGGGCATCGCCGAATCCGACCTGCCCCGCATCTTCGACGTCGCATACCGCGGCACGGCGTCCCGCTCACCGGTCAACACCGACGGCCTCCCCGCCGGTGCCGGCATGGGGCTCGCAATCGCGCGCGGGCTGGTGGAGGCGCATCGCGGCACCGTCGCGGCCGTGAACCTCGCGCGGGGCACACGATTCGAGGTGCGGTTGCCGCTCGCCGCATAGGTTCGGGGCGGAGCGCCTCGGATCACCTCGTCACGGCCGATGCGGCGTCAGGCCGTCAGGTCGATGTGCGTGCCGACTCGGCCCGTACGCGCCGCCGACAGCACCAGCGCAGTGGCGGCCAGGTCCTGCAGACCGATCCCCGTGGAGTTGTACAGGGTGATCTCGCGCGGGTCGAGACGGCCTGGATGGCGGCCGGTGACGACGTCGCCGAGCTCGGTTGCGAGCCGGTCGGGCCCGATCGCCCCCTCCGCGATCGCGAGGTGCGCGTCGCCGGACTTCGTCAGAGCGGTGGGGGTGTGGTCGACCACGACCACGGAACGTGCTAGCGCTCGCCCGTCGACCTCCCGCTCGTCGGGCCGGGGAGCTGCGCCGACGACGTTGAGGTGCATCCCCGGGTGAAGCCAGTCGCCGAGCACGATCGGCTCCTTCGACGGCGTCAGGGTGCACACGACATCGGACGTATCGACGACGTCACGCGGCGAACTCATCTCGACCACCGGCACCCCGAGAGTCTGGATCTCGCCCCGGAACCGGTCGACCGTGCTCGCGGACCGCGACCAGACTCGGACTTCCGAGACCTCGCGGACGAGGGCGATCGCGCGGGCGTGCTCGACGGCGAGGTTTCCCGCGCCGATCAGGCCGAGGACGGTCGGGCCAGGCGGTGCGAGGTGTCGGGTCGCCACGGCGCTCGCGGCGGCGGTGCGTGCCGCGGTGAGGGTGCGTCCGTCGAGTACCGCGACGCACTCGCCCGTCGCGGCAGAGAAGACGATGATGGCCGACCGCTGTCGGGGCAGCCCCCGGGCGGGGTTGCCGGGCAGGTCGCTCATCGTCTTCACCACGACCAGGCCCGCCGAGTCCGATTGGGACACCATGGGAATCGCGACTCCACCATCGCCGATCGGCATCGAGCTCGGAGCGGGATTGTGGGCTCGACCGGTGGCCAGGTGCGCGTGCGCCTGCTCGACCGCGTCGATCAGCGCGGCTCGGTCGAGCAGGTCGGCGATCTCGTGCCGAGTGAGGATGGTGGTCATCGCCGGTTCAGCTCGCCGCGGAGGGGACGGGGATGCGGTCGACGATGTCGGTGCAGACCAGGTCGGCGAAAGTCGGTGCGCTGCGGACCATCCGCTCGTCGGCCAGGACGCCCATCCACCGCTCCACACCCTCGGGCTCGATCACCACCGTGTCCCAGGTGCCGGACAGTTGGATCGCGCGGCAGGCACGCTGCCGCACGGCCTCCGGAAGACTGGGCCAATGCTGCCGCAGCAGCGGTCCCAGGTCCTCGGGTGAGGACTGCGCGATCGCGTCCATGGCGCGGCTCAGTGCCGTGGTGAAGGCGACGAGGCGATCGGAGAGCTCCTCGAACCTGTCGGCGCGGCAGTAGTAGACGCTGTTGGGACCGACGCCCCACGCCGACGCGTAGTCGACCGCGACATGTCCCTCGCCCTGCTCGACGACGAGCTGCGCCGTGGTCATGTCGAGGACGATCGCGTCGCCGAGTCCGGCGCGGAACAGCTCCACGAACATCGGTGTCGACAGATCGCGGAGGAACGTCGTCTCGGCGGGGTCCGCCCCTGCAGCACGGATCAACCCGGCCGTGATCGCATACGGTGCGCTGCCGCCGATTCCCGGGGCGAGCACCGTGCGCCCGGCGAGCGCTGCCCAGTCGAATTCGGGCAGCTCGTCGCGCGTCACCAGCGCCTTGGGGAACCTGTGGTTGAGCTGTGCGAAGACCACCAGTTCGCGCGAGGTCCCGGCGTACATGCCGGGAACCCACAGCCCGCCGAGGGCGATGTCCGCCGCGCCCGACGCCAGATCGTCGAGCACCCCGGTCCAGGGGTCGCGCGCCGTCGCGGTGACCGTCAGGTCCACGTCCGCGAACATGCCTGCGGCGTCGGCGTGATACTCGGGTAGGTAGTTGAGGCCGTGCGCCGTGGCGGAGATGTTCAAGTGGTTCATGGTGTTTCCCTCTCTGGTGTGCTGGTCGGGTATTGCAGGTCAGGCGGGCAGGGCCGGCCGCGGGGCGTCGATCGCCTCGAGGTGGCGGCCGAACGTCTCCGGGCCGAATCGCGACGCGACCACCAGGAGCACGTACATACCCGCGATCATCACGAACACCCCGGGCACCCCGGCGTGGTCGAAGAAGAACAGCGCGGCGAACGGCATGACCGCACCCGCGACGTTGCCGATGCCGTTGACCACGGAAGCGCCCATCGCGCGGATGTTGGTGGGGAACAACTCGGGCGACCAGACCGACAGCATGGTGTTGAGCATCATCGTGAAGAACTGGAAGATCGCGCCGAGGATCATGATCTCGGCCGGGCCGTCGGCAAAGGCCGCGAACGCGAGTGCGGCGACGCAGCCCAGGACGGCGGCGACAGACACCGTCGTTCGGCGAGGAAGGCGGCCCGCCAGGTAGCTCGCGGCGAGAGCGCCGAACAGGCTGCCGATGTTCATCACCATCGTGTAGACCAGCGACTGGCTCAACGAATAGCCGCGCGACTCCAGCAGGATCGGCATGAGGAACAGCAGGGTCACCTGGGCGCCGAAGGACATCCACGACGCCGCGCCGACGACTGCGGTGCTGCGGAGATTCCGGCCCCGGAAGACCTCGACGTACGACGTCCGGCCGGTCTCCACGATGATGTCGTCCTCGGTGACGAACTCCTTTGTCGGACCGGCATTCCGGAGGCCGCGGATCGATCCGCTGGCGAGTCGGGTGAGGCAGACGTTCGCATCGTCGACGCGTCCCTTGGCGAGGAGGAAGCGCGGGGACTCGGGGAGGTAGCGGCGGAAGAGCACCACGAGCAGCGCCGGTAGGGCGAGGATGACGTAGGTCCACCGCCAGGAGGTGTGGTCGCCGCCGAGGATCGGCCCGAGCGTACCTAGGACGAGCGCGAAGAATCCGAACGAAGCGATATTGCCGATGCCGCCCGAGGACACGTTGAGCGTCGCGAGCAGTGAGCCGCGGTGCCGGGTTGCGACGACCTCGGCGAGGATCGCCAGGCCGACGGTGAATTCGCCGCCGAGGCCGATGCCCACGATGAAGCGGCTGGTCAGCAGGGTCGCGTAGTCGGGTGCCGCGGCACTGATCAGGCCGCCCAGGGTGTAGACGAGCAGGTTGAGGCTCAGTGCCTTCCGCCGGCCCCAGCGATCGGCGATGTATCCGCCGATCATGCGGCCGACGAGGCCACCGATCACCGTCGCCGTGTTGATCAGGGTCAGCGACGAGTTGCCGATGTGGAGCGACTCCTCGAGCAGCGGGCCCATGGATCCAGTGGAGTTCTGCTCGAGGCTGTCGAAGAACTGGCCGGCCATGAGCAGGGCGATCACCGCGGCTTGTACTCGGGTGAAGCCGATCGAGTCGAGGGTCTTGGACAGAGCGGAGGCGGGGGTGGGCAGGATCGGGGGGAGGGCGGGATTCGCAGTGGACATGGTGGGCTCCGGACGGGAACGAGGCGAGCCGACCAGGTGAGGCGGCACCTGGTGGCGTCGGGCGTCGCGGTGACGACCTGACGCTAAAGTTGTATCCAATCCGTGTAACGACTAAATGATCTAGCACTACATTTGCGTTACGGTACCAGTATGTTGCAAGCAATCCCGACCAGATTGGATCCAATCTAGTCGAGATCGTAGAGTTCGTTGAACCGTCGTTCGTCGCGACGCAGGTGCTCGTCCATGAGGTAACCGGCCTGCACGCTTGCGCCGGACAGGATCGCCGACACCAACGCGGAGTGATCTGTGACGGACGTCTGCTGATCGTGACCGAGGCCCCACGCGACTCTGCGGTTGAGGGTCGTGAGCATCTCTCGGAGCTGATCGTTGCCGGCGGCGACGGCGACGAGTTCGTGGAACGACATCGGGGTCTCGGCGGGCGCGCGTTCGGCATCGTGTCCCGTCGGGTCGTGTCCCGTCGCGTCCGCCAACTGCCCCGCGACGGCGCCGCCGCGGTTCTCGGCGGCGAGCTGCGCCGCCAGGACCTCCAGGCCCCGGCGCACCTGGAGCAACTCCCGGCTGTCCTTGCGGAGGGTCGTCGAGACCGTGGCGCCCTTGTGTCGCACCGTCGTGAGGAATCCTTCGGAGTCGAGTTGCGTCAGTGCCTCACGTACCGGCATCCGAGAGACCCCGAAGCGTCGAGCCAGGGCCTCCTCGACCAGTCGAACCCCGCTCGCCAGGCGGCCCGACAGGATATCGGCGCGCAACTCGTCCGCAATGGCATCCGCGAGCGAACCGCCCCGGGATACGTCGGTGTCCTCCACGACACTTCAGTGTACGGAGGCGCCGGGTCCGTCCACGGTGGACGCCGCAGGGCGCCGCCGTCAGCGATGCGCCGGCTCGCGCAGCGGGTCGGAGGCGAAGCGTGCCAGCCCCTCTCGCGGCCCGACGGTGGCGGTGAAGCCCAGCAGCGCGCGGGCACGGGCGGGGTCGGCGACGATGTGCCGCACGTCGGAGACGCGGAACCCGCCCGTCACCGTCGGCGGCGGGCCGCCCGCCGCCGCTGCCAGCACCCGCGCCACCTCGCCGACGGTGATCGGGGTCCCCGAGCACACGTTGACCGGGACGAACGGCTCGTCCGGAACCGTCTCCACCGCAGCCAGATTCGCGCGGGCGACGTCCTGCACGTGCACGAAGTCGCGGGTCTGCAGTCCGTCCTCGAAGACCTGCGGCGTACGGCCCGCGGCGAGCGCGGAACGGAAGATCGACGCCACGCCCGCGTAGGGGGTGTCGCGCGGCATCCGCGGACCGTAGACGTTGTGATAGCGCAGCGCGACGGCGTGCCCGCCCGTCGCCCGCGCCCACGCGGCGCAGTAGTGCTCCTGCGCCACCTTCGAGGCGGCGTACAGGCTCTGCGGAGCGAGTGGCGCGTCCTCGCCGGTCAGGGCCCACCGCGCCGGCTCGCCTGAGGGGAGATACCGCTCGAATCTGCCCTGCCGTAGATCGGGTTCGCGGCGTGGGGGCGGCGCGACGGGCTCGCCCGCACCGTCGACGAAGGCGCCGTCGCCGTACACCACCATCGACGACGCGAGCACCAGGCGGCGGCAGCCGAGCCGGTACATCGCCGCGAGCAGTACGGCGGTCCCGAAGTCGTTGTGCGTCGCGAAGTCCGGCGCATCGGCGGCGTCGACGCCCGCCCCCACCATCGCGGCCTGATGGCACACCACGTCCACCCCGCGCAGCAGCCCGTCCAGGGCGGCGCCGTCGCGAACGTCGCAGTGCCGTACCCCGTCCGGGAGCGCTGCGGCACGCCCGTGCGCTGCGGGGAGCATCACGTCGACGGCCACCACCTCGTGGCCGGCGTCGGTCAGCAGCGCGCGGACGTGGGAGCCGATGAATCCCGCGGCGCCGGTGAGCAGTACACGCATCGCCATGGGGTCTACCCTGGCGCGTGCCGGGGCGGCGCGCCAGACGCGGCGTCGGTCCGTCACCGAATCGTCACCGACTGCTTGACACCGACGCGACGTCACTCCGGCGCGATCGGGCTCCTGCGGTCGAGCGAGCGGTCGGGCGCGGCAAGCGAGGCCGACGCCGTCCAGCGACGGTTCGTCGAACTGTTCCCCGTGGGCGAGTCCGCGGGAGGGGCCGCCGCCTCGGCCACCGCTGACGAGCACCGCGTGCACACGATCCCGCTACATCGATGGCTGCGGCGACTCCGTCGACGCTCCGGGGCTCGCGCCGGCCGCCGCGCTGCGTCAGTGCGCGAACAGCTTCTCGTCGCTCGTCAATGCCGAGGGCAGGGGCGCGGTCAGGGCACCGAGCTTCGCGGTGTGCTTGCGAAGGTCCGCCAGCAGCAGGTCGGCCATGTCGAGGTTCATCCCGGCCCGGACCACGACACGCAGGACGGCGAGGTCCTCGCGGTCGGCGGGATACGTGTACGCGGGTACCTGCCAGCCGCGCTCGCGGAGTCGGTCGGAGACATCGAACACCGTGTAGTTCTTCACCGAGTCCTTGAGTTTGAACGCGAATACCGGGAGGTCGGTACCGCGGGTGATCAGCTCGAACGGGCCGATCTTCTCGATCTCGGCGGCCAGGTACTGGGCGACGTCGCTCGCGTGTTGCTGGATCTCCCGGTACCCGTTGAATCCGAGGCTGGTGAACATGAAGTACTGCGCGACGACCTGGCTACCGGGGCGGGAGAAGTTGAGCGAGAAGGTCGGCATGTCGCCGCCGAGGTAGTTGACGTGGAACACCAGCTCGTCGGGTAGGTATTCGGGACTACGCCAGATCGCCCAACCCACGCCCGGGTACACCAGCCCGTACTTGTGACCCGACGCGTTGATCGAGCAGACCCGCGGAATCCGGAAGTCCCACACCAGCTCCGGCTGGATGAACGGGGCGACGAACCCGCCCGAGGCGGCGT
>NZ_BAABFR010000032.1:0-50667 GCF_039541155.1 Tsukamurella soli | reverse complement strand
TACCCGACCGCGACGATCGAGTCGCCCGCGGCGACCGCCGCCAGCTGTTCGGCGGCGCCGGCCGCGCCGCCCGCCGCCAAGCCGGCCAGAAGCACCGGCGCGAACACCGCCGTCGAGAGATAGGGCAGCGCAGCGAGGGACGCGCCGAGCGCCTCGGCGACCCGCCCGGCCTCGACCAGCGACGCGCCCGCGCCGCCGTGCGCCTCGCCGATCAGCAGCGAACCGATTCCGAGTTCACCTGCCGCCGAATACCACTCGGAGCGCACGCGCTCCGGATCACGGCGGGTACCGGGCCGTGCCGTGGTGGGCGCGGGCAGCCGCTCGGCGCAGTACCCGGCGACCGCGGCCGCGAGGTCGGTGAGCTCCTCCTCGGAAAGGCGTACGTCTGCGACGCTCATGCGATCTCCGTTCCCTCGTCGATCCGACCCGCGGGCGATGCGACTACCGGTCCGGCCGGCGACGCGACTAGCAGTCCGGCCGGCGACGCGACTAGCAGTCCGGCCGGCGACGCGGCCTCGGTACGGGCCAGCACCACCGCCTCGCCACCGTCGGCCGCGGGCGCCACCGCGATCCGCAGCGGCAGGCCGACGCGCATCGGTTCGCCCGGGACCGTGAGGACCCGGGCGAGTACCCAGGGCCCCTCCTCGACCTCGACGATGCCCGCGACGTACGGCGCGGCCACCACGGGGACCGGTGAGCGGTGCACGACGGCCCAGGACACCAGCGTCGCCGGGCCCGCGGCGGCCTCGGCGCGGTGCTCGGTGGCGAAGCACCGCGGGCACACCTGTTCCTGCGGCCCGCGTGCGGTGGAGCAGCGGACACACCGGCGCAGCAGCAGCCTGCCGCTGGCGGCCATGTCGAAGAAGTCTGCGCTGTCGCCGGTGCGGCGCACGACGGGTACCGGTACGACTGTGGTCTCCGTACTCATTGCTTCTCCGATCGGCCGAGGACCATGGTGGAGTGGTATTCGAGGATGCCGCCGTTGCCGCTGACCAGGGCCACGTCGCTGCGGGGTGCCTGCCGGTCGCCGCCTGCGCCCCGGAGCTGGATGATCGCCTCGCTGAGCGGCGTGTAGCCCCACATGTAGTAGCTGGACAGCTGACCGCCGCCGGTGTTGACCGCGAGCCGGCCGCCGGGCGCCAGGGCACCGCCCGACACGAAGTCGCCGCCCTCGCCCTTTGCACAGAAGCCGTAGTCCTCGAGGCTCACGAGGACGGTGTAGGTGTAGCAGTCGTACAGCTCGACGACGTCGACGTCGCCGAGCCCGATCCCGGCGCGCTCCAGGGCGATCCGACCGGAGCTCACGGCGCCGGTCTCGAGGCCCCACGTGGAGTCGCGGGCCAGGCGCCGGGGCCGGTGCCCCTCGCCGTAGCCCCACACGTGCACAGGCGGCTGGGGCAGGTCGGCCGCACGCTCGGCCGAGGTGACCACCACGGCGATGGCGCCGTTGGACACGAGGCAGCAGTCGAGCCGGTGCAACGGCTCGGCGATCCAGGGCGAGGCGTGGTGGTCGGCGACGGTGATCGGGTCGCGGAACTGGGCCAGTGGGTTACCCGCCGCCCACTTCCGTTGTGCGACGGCGATCTCCGCCAGATGCTCGGACGTGGTCCCATACTTCTCCATGTGCCGCCGGGCGGCGAGCGCGTACAGGACGTTCGGGGTGGTCGCGCCGGTCGCGAAGTTCCACCCGCGGTACCCGCTGGGTGTCGCCGCGGACGTGCCCCACGCCGAGCGCCTGCCCTCCTGGAGGGGGGTGTCGGCGAACGTGCACACGACGGTCGTGGCGGACCCGTCTGCGATCGCACGGGCCGCCTGGGCGATCATCGCGCCCGCGCCCGCCCCGAACGTCGAGGTGGCGGCGAGCAGGCTCAGGCGCTCGATGCCCAGATCCGCGACCAGGTGCGGGGTGATGTCGTTGGCCATGCCCGAGCTCATCAGGACACCGTCGACGTCACCCAGTGTCAGGCCCGCGTCGGCGACCGCCCGCGTGATCGCCTCGACCGTGAGGTCGGCGGTGGTGCGCCCGAAGACCTTTCCGAGCTCGGTCATACCGAGCCCGACGATGGTGGCGCTGCGGCGCTGCGCGGTACTCACCGGCCCTCCCATACGGGCGGGCGCTTCTGCGCGAACGCGGTGGGTCCCTCCCGCGCGTCCCGGCTCGCGAACACGACGTCCCGCGCGGCCCGGTTGACCTCCCACGGATCGTCCGACCAGGGCAGTGACCAGTCCGAGCCCGCGGCGGCCGCGCCGTAGATCGCACGCTTGGTCTCCCGCACCGACAGCGGCGCGTTGGCCGCGATCCGCTCGGCGAGCTCCATCGCCTCCTCGAACACGCGCTCGTGCGGCACGACGCGGTTGATCAGGCCCCAGTCGAGGGCCGTCGCGGCCTCGACACCGTCGCCCACCAGTGCGAGCTCGAGCGCGCGCTTGAGCGGGATCTGGCGCTGCAGGCGCACGACGCCGCCGGCCGCGGCGAGCAGCCCGCGCTTGACCTCGGGCAGCCCGAACACGGCGCGCTCGCTCGCGACCACGAGGTCGCAGGCCAGGGCGATCTCCGTGCCGCCACCCATCGCGAAGCCGTTCACGGCGGCGATGAGGGGTTTGTCGATCCAGTGGTTGACCAGACCGGCGAAACCCCACTCCGGGGTGGCGGACAGGATCGACCGTCCCGCGGCGAGCTCCTTCAGGTCGGCGCCGGCGCAGAACGCCCGCCCGGTGCCGATGATGATCACCGCCCGCACCTGCGGATCGGCCGCCGCCGACTCGAGCGCCTCGCCGACGGCGGTCGCGAGCGCGCCGTTCACCGCGTTCATCGCCTCCGGCCGGTTCAGCGTGATCACCGCTACGTGGCCGCGCGTCTCGAACCGCACGGGTGTCGAGTCCGATCCGTGTTCGTTCACTGGGACTTCCTCTCGTCGTGCATCTCCTGCGCCGCCCCGACTGCGAACAGCCGGTCCCGCGCAGCGGCGTCGTACCCGAGTTCCGCGAGGATCGCGCGGGTGTGCCGGCCGAAGCAGGGGGCCGCCGTCAGGTCGGGTGGCCGCACACCGTCGACAGGGATGGGGTACCGCTCGACCGATACGGTCTCGTCGGTGCCCGCGACCGACGTGACGGTGTACATCCCGCGCTCGCGCAGCGCGGCGTCCTCGGGTAGTTCATGGGGGCGGAGCATGGGTGCGGCGGGAATCCCCTTGCTCTGCAACAGCTCCGCAGCCTCGTCGGCCTTCCGGGTGGCGACGAACGCGGCCACCGCGGAGGTCTGCTCGGCGTCGGTCGCCGCCGCATCCGGCGCGACGCCGACCAGGCCGCGCAGGGCGGCGAGCTGGGCATCGGTGCGGGGGTCGACCACGCACCACTGCTGCTCGCCGGCGGCGGGTAGAACGGTGCGGGTGAGCCGGGCGCCGGGGGCGATGCCCGGGGGCTGCGCGGTGCCGGCCGCGAGCGACTCGCGGGCGACGATCTCGGCCATGTGCACGAGCGCGACGTCGCTCTGCGCGATGGTGATCTCGGCGCCCCGGCCGGTGCGCGCCCGGTCCAGCAGGCAGGCCACGGCCGCCGTCGCCGCGACGCGCGCGGCCACGTGGTCGGGGTACACCGTGACGCCGTCCCCGAAGTAGTGGGCGTCCGGCGAGGCGCGCCACAGCCAGGTCAGCCCCACCGACGCTCGCACCAGCGGGCCGTAGCCCATCGCCGTGCGCCACGGCCCGGTGTCGCCGAAGGCGCTGGACTCGATGGTGATGACGGCGGGATTGATCGCGGCGAGGTCCGCGTGCGCGATGCCGAGCTTGGCCGTGGTGCCGGGCTTGAAGTTGGAGGTGACGATGTCGGCGCGCTTCACCAGCTCGCGGAACACGGCCAGGCCCTCGGGCGAGCGGAGGTCGAGACCCAGGTTCTCCTTGCCGAGATGCCCGCGCGCCAGGGCGGGAGTGAGCCGATCGAACGAGCGTCGCATGCCGTCCGGGAACGTGGTGTTCTCGATCCGGATCACCCGCGCGCCCTGCTGCGCGAGGACCAGGCCGGTCTGTGCGCCGGCCACGATCACGCCGAGATCGAGCACGGTGACACCGGCCAGCGGGCGGTGCGGGTCGACCACCTGCGCGCGGGTCGGCAGCGGCGCGACCTTCTCGGGATCAGGCTCGGCGGCGGCGGTTTCCGGATCAGGTGCCGTCCGGACCCCGTCGATCCGCACCATCCCCTCGGGAACGGTGATCGAGCTGCCGTCGGCGGTGCGCCTCGTCCGGAGGATGCCCGACTCGCGGTAGTGAGGCTCGCCGAGGACGTCGGCGATCGAGAGCACCTTGGCCGCGGGGATCCTGCGTCGGCGGCACTCGGTGACCAGGTCGTCGCAGGTCATGCCCGCGAAGAAGGACCGCTGCGCGCCGACCACCAGGTCCGCCTTCGCGTACCGGCCCGGGTTGGACAGGAGGTCGTCGCCGGCGAGCTCCGGTGGCCGCCCCATCCAGTCCAGGAGCGACTCCCACTGGGTCCGCGCCAGCACCGACACCCGCACGAAGCCGTCGGCGAGGGTGTAGATCGGGTAGACGTCGCCGGCTCGCGGCCGGTCGAGCGAGGCCAGGCTGTCCGGTGTGCCCGAGCCGGTCTGCCCCTGCGCCGGGTCGAGCGCGACCGCACCGGCCTCGAAGATCGCGCAGTCGAGCACGGCGCCGCGACGGTCCGGCCCGCCGAGTGCGGCGTACACGGCGACGACGATGCCGTACGCGATGGCTTGCGCGGCGCTGCGCAGGAACTGCTCGCCCGGCGGGAGCAGCGGCGGGGTGCCGGGCTCGCCCGACCGCGACAGCGAGCCGCCCAGAGCGTGGTACACCGCCTCCGACCCCACCCACCCGCGGCGCGGGCCGGTGAGCCCGAAGTCCGTGAGCACGGCGACCACGAGGTGCGGGTGCGCGCGGGCGACCTCTTCGTGGGGGCGGCCCGCCACCGTCGGCGCGCAGATCAGGACGTCGGCTCCGGGCAGCCGCGCCGCCAGCGCCGCACCCAGGCCACCCGTCGGCACGTCGACGAATCGCTTGCCGCGGCTGTCGATCTCGTGCGCGATCCCGGCAGAGCCCGGAGTGACGGCGCACTCTCTGAGCACCAGCACGTCGGCGCCGAGGTCCACCAGCGCCTTGCCCAGCGACGGGAGTTCGTCGTCGGCGGTGACCACCACCCGCAGCCCTCGCAGGGGGCGACCGGCACGATCCTGTGGCATGCGGCACCTCGCTCTCTTACTTCGAAGTTCTAACGCTCGTTATACGCCGAGGCGTGCCACGAGGTCAACTCCGGAGCGACGGCTACTGTTCGCGACCGCCACCCTCGGCCCCGAGGACCCGCAACGCCGCTTCCACGAACCGGTCGGCGATCGTCTCGGGGGTGTCCGGCCCGTCCGGGCGGTACCAGTCGGTGGCACCCTGCACCATCCCCAGGATCACGCGGGCGCCGAACCTCGTGTCCCGCACCGTGAACCGACCATCGACGACGCCGTCCTCGATGATGTCCACGAGCATCGCGTCGACCTCGTCGCGGCGGGCGACGTACCCCGCGCGGGCGCCATCCGAGAGGAAGCGGTACTCGCGGTGCAGGATCGCGAGATCCTGCCGCCGGGTGACGTGTCCCGTCACGGCGAAGACGAAGGCACGCAAGCGGTCCGCCGGGTCGTGACCGGCCTGCGCCAGTCCGTCGCGCAGGTGCCCGAGCAGGTCGTCCATGCCCAGGTCGAGGAGCGCGACCAGCACGCCCTCCTTGTTGCCGTAGTGGTAGTACAGCGCGGGCATGGTGAGGCCGGCCCGGGCGACGATGCGCCGCACCGTGGTGCCGTGATACCCGTTCTCGCGCAACTCCAGCCGCGCCGCCGCGAGGATCGGCGACAGTGCCGGCTCGGCGCGGGCGCCCGCATCGCCGGGCCCGTCGTTCATGCGCCCGCGGACGCCGGCCCGGCTCCGTCTCCTCCGACCCCGTCTCCTCCGACCCCGACTCCCCCGGCCCCGTCGAACGCCGCGAGGATACGGCGAGCGGCCAGCGCCGGGGTGAGGTCGCCGGACCGCACCCCGGCCTCGACGTCCGCCCGGACAGCCCGCACCCGGTCGGACCGCTCGACCCGGGACAGCACCTCGTCGCGCACCATCGACCACGTCCACTCGACCTGCTGCCGCTGCCGGCGCGCCGCGAACTCGCCCGCTTCCTGGAGCACCTCGCGGTGCCGCAACACCTCGGCCCAGAACTCGGTGACCCCGGTCCCCGCCATCGCACTCATGGTGAGAACCGGTGGGCGCCACAGCGAGTCGCGGGGATGGATCAGCCGCATCGCCGAGCTGAGCTCACGGGCGGCCACCCGCGCGTCCACGACGTGCTCGCCGTCCGCCTTGTTCACCACCACGACGTCGGCGAGCTCGAGCACACCTTTCTTGATGCCCTGCAGCTGGTCGCCCGTGCGGGCCAGCGTGAGGAAGCAGAACGTGTCGACCATCTCGGCGACGGTGACCTCGGACTGACCCACCCCCACCGTCTCGACCAGGATCACGTCGAAGCCCGCGGCCTCGAGCAGCACGATGGTCTCGCGGGTCGCCTTGGCGACACCACCGAGCGTCCCGGACGTCGGCGACGGGCGGATGTACGCCCGCGGGTTCACGGCGAGCGTGCCCATCCGGGTCTTGTCGCCGAGGATCGATCCGCCCGAGCGCGTCGACGACGGGTCGACCGCGAGCACGGCGACCTTGTGCCCCAACGAGATCAGGTGGTTGCCGAGCGCCTCGATGGTGGTCGACTTACCCACCCCCGGCACGCCGGTGATGCCCACCCGCACCGTGGCCTCGGCCGCAGCACCGGGCGGCGGTGTCAGCTCGAGCAGCAACCGCTGCGCAAGCTCGTGGTGATCGGCGCGACGGGACTCCACCAGCGTGATGGCGCGCGCGAGCACCGCGCGTCGGTCGGCGCGGACACCGGCGGCGAGCTCGTCCGCCGTGGGGAGCGCGGCGCGCGTGGGACCGGGTCCGGCGGGGGCCACTACAGCTCGTACCCCAGCCGCTCGCCGAGCCGCTTCAGCAGGTCGCCCGCCGCCTCGGCGATGACGGTGCCGGGCGGGAAGATCGCCGCCGCACCCGCCTCGTACAGCTCGTCGAAGTCGCCGGGCGGGATCACGCCGCCCACCACGATCATGATGTCGGGCCGACCGACCGCGGCGAGGGCCTCCCGAAGCGCCGGCACCAGCGTGAGGTGGCCCGCCGCAAGGGAACTCACGCCGACCACGTGCACGTCGTTGTCGGCCGCCTGCTGCGCGACCTCCTCGGGCGTCGAGAACAGCGGGCCCACGTCGACGTCGAAGCCGAGGTCGGCGAAGGCGGTGGCGATCACCTTCTGGCCACGGTCGTGACCGTCCTGGCCCATCTTCGCGATCAGCACACGCGGACGCCTGCCGTCGGCCTCGGCGAACCGCTCCACCAACTCGGTGGCGGCCGCCATCGGCCCGCCCGCCCCCGCCTCGTCCCGGTACACGCCGCTCAGCGTACGGATCTCGGCCTTGTGGCGCCCATACACCTTCTCCAGCGCGTCGGAGATCTCGCCGACGGTGGCCTTGGCGCGCGCCGCGTCGATGGCGAGCGCGAGCAGGTTGTTCTCCATCCCGCCGTGCATTCCCCCGTCGCTGCGCTCGCCCGCGGTGACCGCGGCCGCGCGAGTGAGCGCGCCGAGGGCGGCCGCCACGGCCGACTCGTCGCGGTCGGCGCGCAGCCGCTCCAGCTTGGCCAGCTGCTCGCCGCGCACCTTGGTGTTGTCGACCTTGAGCACCTCGAACTCGGCGTCCTCCGCGACCTGGTACTTGTTCACCCCGATCACCGGCTGCCGGCCCGAGTCGATCCGCGCCTGGGTGCGGGCGGCGGCCTCCTCGATGCGCAGCTTCGGGATCCCCTCCGCGATGGCCGTCGCCATGCCGCCGGCGTCGGTGACCTCCCGGATGTGTGCGCGGGCCCGCTCCGCCAGCTGGTGCGTGAGGGTCTCGACGTAGTACGAACCGCCCCACGGGTCGATGGGCCGCGTGGTGCCGGACTCCTGCTGCAGCAGCAGCTGGGTGTTGCGGGCGATGCGCGCGGAGAAGTCGGTCGGCAGGGCGATGGCCTCGTCGAGCGCGTTGGTGTGCAGCGACTGCGTGTGCCCCTGCGTCGCCGCCATCGCCTCGACACAGGTGCGAGCGACGTTGTTGAACACGTCCTGCGCGGTGAGCGACCACCCCGACGTCTGCGAATGTGTGCGCAAAGACAGCGATTTCGCGTTCTTGGCGTCGAAGCCGGCCACCAGCTCGCTCCACAGCAGGCGCGCCGCACGCAGCTTGGCAACCTCCATGAAGAAGTTCATCCCGATGCCCCAGAAGAACGAGAGCCGGGGCGCGAACCTGTCCACGTCCAGACCGGCCTCGATGCCGGCCTTGATGTACTCGACACCGTCGGCCAGCGTGTAGGCGAGCTCCAGATCGGCGGTCGCCCCCGCCTCCTGGATGTGGTAGCCGGAGATGGAGATCGAGTTGAACTTCGGCATCTTCTGGGAGGTGAAGGCGAAGATGTCGGAGATGATCCGCATCGAGGGCGCGGGCGGGTAGATGTACGTGTTGCGCACCATGAACTCTTTGAGGATGTCGTTCTGGATGGTGCCCGCCAGCTTCTCCGGGCCCACCCCCTGCTCCTCGGCGGCCACGACGTACAGCGCCAGGATCGGCAGCACCGCGCCGTTCATCGTCATCGAGACGGACACCGCGCCCAGGTCGATGCCGTCGAACAGCTGCCGCATGTCCAGGATCGAGTCGATCGCCACGCCCGCCATGCCCACGTCGCCCGCGACGCGCGGATGGTCGGAGTCGTACCCGCGGTGCGTCGCGAGGTCGAAGGCGACCGACAGGCCCTTCTGGCCGGCCGCGAGGTTGCGGCGGTAGAAGGCGTTGGACTCGGCGGCGGTGGAGAAACCTGCGTACTGGCGGATCGTCCACGGCTGGTTGACGTACATGGTGGGATACGGGCCGCGGATGAACGGCACCGCGCCCGGCAGCGAGTCGACGGGGAAGCCCGCGTCGGCGACCGCGTCGCGGTCGGCCTTCGTGTACACCGGGGCGACCGCGATGCCTTCGGGCGTCGTCCAGGTCAGGTCGTCGGCGTCGTAGCCGTGCGCCTGCGCGGCCGCCTCGACGAGGGCGACGGTCTCCGGGCCGGTCGGCGCGGCGGGCTGCTCCGGGGCGTCGAACGGGACGTCCGCGAAGCTGCCGATACTGCCCGCACCGGGTCCGGTGGTCTGGTCCGCAGAGGTGGTCGTCTGAGACATGGCCTAGGCCCCCAACCGGGTCAGGAGGTCGCCGAGCTCGGCGACCGCGTCGATCTTCATGTGCAGGTACCCGTCGACGGTCCCGTCCGGCAGTGTGCCCGGCGCGCCGGCCAGCAGCACCCGGTCGGCACCGGCCGCGCGGGCGGCCTCGACGTCGGCCACGCCCTCGTCGGCGTAGCCACCGTCGGAGCCGGCGAGCACGGCGATCGCCTCGCCGCGCGAACCGTCGATGCGGGCGGTGCCGGCGGCCTGCTCGGCCGCGTCGGCCACGACCTCGATCCCGCCCGAGGCGAGCAGGTTGGCCAGGAACGTCGACCGGCCGTTGTGGGCGGCGACGGTGCCGATCGTGATCATCCGGACGCGCGGGCGCACGCCGTGCTGCTGCAGGAACAGGTCCGACCGGGTCCGCAGGCTCTCGAAAGGCGCGGCGTACGACCGGATCACGGCGCCGTTCTGGGCCTCGGCCGGCGCGACGGGCGCCTCGGCGAGGTTGGGGAACTCGTTGACGCCGGTGATCTTGGTCCTGCGCCGCGCCACAGCGGCGTCCCGCTTCGCGGAGGCGTCGGTGAGCAGATCGCGCACGACACCGTCGGCGGTCGCCGTGGCGAACCCGCCCGCGGTCTCGACGTCCTGCAGCACCCGCCACGCGGCTCGCGCGAGATCGTCGGTGAGCGCCTCGACGTGCCACGACCCCGCGGCGGGATCGAGGACGCGGCCGATGTGCGACTCCTCGAGCAGCAGCAGCTGCGTGTTGCGCGCGATGCGGCGGCTGAAGGCCGCAGAGTAGCCCGCGACACCGCCGGCGATCGCGGCGTCGAACGGCAGCGTCGTGATGTAGTCGGCGCCGCCGACCCCCGCGCCGAAGGCGGCGACGGTGGCGCGCAGCATGTTGACCCAGGGGTCGCGCTGCGTCGTGGCGGCGAGCGAGGTCACCACGTGCACAGGCGCGTCACCCTCCGCGGGGTGCCCGAGGTGGCCCGCGATGCGGGCCCACACGATGCGCCAGGCGCGGACCTTGGCCGTCGCCAGGAACTGGTCGTCGGTAGCCGCGAGACGCACACCCACCTGGGCGAGCGACTCCGCCACCGTCAGACCTGCGGCCGCCAGGCTGCGCACATACTCGAGGCCGGCTGCGGCGGCCAGCCCGAGCTCCTGCGCGGCGGTCGCGCCAGCGTTGTGCAGGTCGTTACCGTCGGCGACGAGGGCGCGCACGTCCTCGGGCCGGTCGGCGGCGGCACGCGCGAGGTCGACGGCCTCGGCGAGCTCGATGTCCGGGCGGCCGATCGCACCGCTGGTGAGCGGAGCGGCGCCGAGGTTGATGCGCACCGAGGTCGCGGA
This sequence comes from Tsukamurella soli, assembly GCF_039541155.1. Lineage (NCBI taxonomy): Bacteria > Bacillati > Actinomycetota > Actinomycetes > Mycobacteriales > Tsukamurellaceae > Tsukamurella > Tsukamurella soli. The sequence goes on along the minus strand of NZ_BAABFR010000032.1, from coordinate 40,032 downwards.
GAACTGCTCCGACTCCCCCGCCGAGTCCAGCGCCGCGTACACCGCGCGGGCCGCGTCGGCCGCGTGCCCACCCGCCGTGATCAGCAGCGGCGCGAGGTCGAGATACACGCCCGCGAGCGCCGGCGTCGGATCCGCGCCGACCAGCCACAGAGCGCTCGCGCCCGACTCCAGCGCGCCCATCACGTCCCCGGCGTCGCCGGGCAGCTCGAACCGCTCGGCGACCTTCCAACCCTGCCGGACGTCGCGCAACCCGTCGCCGCCCCGGCGGAACGGGTAGGCCCCGGGCAGTGGCGCCTCCGGCCGCTCGTCGAGCGCGGTGTACAGCGGTGCGATCGGCACGCCGTCCTCGGTCGTCGTCGTCAACGCGCCTACCGGGTCCTCGGGCGCCCGCCCACCCCGCGACTTCGCGAGGACACCCCCCACCGCCGTACGCCATTCGCCGTAGCGCTCGGGCAGGCTCGCGTGATCTACCGCCACCGTCACCTCCACCTCCAGGGGTTCGCGGAATCACTTGGACATCCACGTGATCTGGCCTACACGCTAACCCATAACGTAGCCTCGCCCCACGTGGGTAGCGCAGGTTCATCCGGTCGGCTCCGCGCCGGCGACTTCTCGCTCGTCCTGCGCGCCGCGGTCGCGTGTGTGGTGGTGATCGCACTGGTCGTGGTGGGCATGCTCGTGCCACACCCGGGGGCGATGACGGTGCGCGCGTGGGCCACGTCGGCGGGTGCCTGGTTCCCCCTGCTGTTTCTTCTGGTGCACTTCGTCGCGACCCTCTTCCCCATCCCCCGCACGGCCTTCACGGTGCTCGCCGGGTTCCTGTTCGGGGCGCCGCTGGGGATCGCGCTGTGCCTGGTCGCGTCGACCGCCGCCGCCGTCGTGTCGTTCCTCGTGGTGCGGCACCTGGACCGCAGCCACCGGTCGGAGCTGCTGGGGCGGGTACGCGCGCACCGGGCGTACGTCCCGATCGCGGCGCGGCTGCGGGCCCGCGGATGGCTGGCAGTGGGCTCGCTGCGGCTGATCGCGGCGATGCCGTTCTCGATCCTCAACTACGCGGCCGCGTTGTCGCCGGTGCGGTTCATGCCGTACCTGGCGGCGACGATGGTCGGGCTCGCGCCCGGCACCGTCGCCGTCGTACTGCTCGGTGACGCGATCACCGGCCACTCGAGCCCCTGGCTGGTGCTGATCAGCGGCGCGCTGCTCGCGGCCGGTGTCGCGGGCCTGGCGCTCGACGTCCGGCGGCCGGCGTAGCGCCCGGCGCTCAGGTCCGGTCTGCGCGGAAACAGCCGACGGTGCCGACCCGCAGGCGTGCCTCGCCGAGTCGCGTGGCCCGCAGCCCCGCGCCGGCCAGGCTCTCGACGATCCCGGCGTCGTCGACGCGGTGGCCGGCCTCGGTGATCCGGCGCGAGAAGGCGGCATGGAGACCATGGCCGCGCCGTCCGTGGCCGTGGGTGCCGCCGCGGGTGCCGCCGTGCCCGTGCTCGAGCAGGTCCGCCAGGTAGAGGCTCCCGCCGGGCCGCAGCACCCGCGCCACCTCCGCCGCAGCTGCGGTCTTGGCCTCCCCATCGAGGTGATGCCACATGAGCGCCGAGAGCACGGTGTCGAACGACGCGTCCGGGTACGGCAGGCGCTGCGCATACGCGACGTCCACGCGCACGCCCGGGAGCCGGCGGACCTTGCGTCGGGCACGGTCGACGGCACGCGGGTCGGGATCGCAGCCGACCACCGTCAGGTCGGACGCCCCGCGAGCCGCGCGGACCAGGAGGTTCCCTGTCCCGCAGCCGATCTCGAGGATGCGGGGGCCGCACGGCGTGGCTTCGGCCAGCAGACGCTCGTGTACCTCCCCCGCGCCGAGGACGAGGCTCATCAGGTCGTAGAACGGGAGGAGCGCGTCGCGGCCGGCGGCGGGGAGGTAATCGTGCACCGGACGGGATGTCGGATGATTCTCGGTCATGTAGTCCATCATGTGTGCCGAGTGAACAGCGAAGTCATCCGATCCTTCGGAGAACATGGACTATCTTCGGCGGTATGGCCCAGGTCGTGCGTGCGGTGCGGTATCGCGACGGCGTACCCGTCTACCGCTACGGCGGTGCGCCGCACCTGTCGCCCGTGTCAGTGCATCGCGTCGACGCGGCGCATCCGCCCGGGCACGGTGTGCGGCACATCCACGAGTTCCCCGTCCTCGTGTACGTCGAGCAGAGCCTGGCCGACGGGGCCGCCGACGCGGGCGATGCCTTCCTCGCGGCACCGGGGGTGGTGATCGACCCGGCGGTCGCCGCCGCGTGTGCGGTCGGGCGCGGGGTCGCCTTCGACCCGGAGGCGCTGGGCGCGGCGGCGTGGCCGTCATGGGGTTCGCACCCACTGCTCGCATCGTTCGCGCACGGCGCTCCCGGGGGGCTGCTCCGACTGACCGTGCCGCCCGAACGGCGCCCGGTGTGGTCGGCCGCCCTCACCGCCATCGAGACGGAGGAGCAGACGCAGACGGTCGGGTACCGCGAAGCGATGCTCGCGCATCTCACCGTGCTGTTGGTCGACATCGCACGCCTGGCCACCGACGTGGTCGGCGACCTGCGGCGCAGCGACGAACCGCTGCTCGCCGCCGTCTTCGAGGCGATCGATGAGCGCTTAGGGACCGCACTGTCCGCCCGCGACGTAGCAGCCGCCGTCGGGATGACCGTCGGTCACCTGACGACCGTGGTCCGTCGGCGGACCGGTCGCACCGTCGGCGAGTGGATCGCCGACCGTCGGATGGCCGAGGCGCGGCGCCTGCTGACAGCTACCGATCTGCCGATCGCCACCGTCGCCGCCCGGGTCGGACTGGCCGACCCCGGTTACTTCGCGCGGATGTTCAAACGCGCGAACGGCGTCACCCCGCGCGAGTGGCGCGCCGGGTGACCCCGTCGGAGGTTCACGTCGCCTACTCGCCCGCCCCGAACTCGACCACGAGGGCGGGGATCGCCGCGACGGCGTCCACTACGTAGTCGTGGTCCTCGGCCTCCAGGGTGGCGCGGTCGGCCTTGCCGGTGAGCACGCCGATGGCGGTGGCGCCGGCCGCGCGCGCGGCGCGGACGTCGACGGCGGTGTCCCCCGCGGCGATCACCTCGCGCACGTCGCGGGTACCGGTGGCCTCCATCGCCCGGAAGATCATGTACGGCGCCGGCCGACCGGCCGCGACGTCGGAGGTGGTGATCAGGGCGTCGACGGTGTCGTCGGCGGAGCTTCCGACGGTCCAGCCCAGGGCTCCGAGCAGCGGCACGGCGACATCAGCCGTGAATCCGGTCGTGAGCGCCACCTTGACACCGCGGCGGCGCAACTCGGCGATGGCCTCGACAGCGCCGCCGACGGGCACGGGCGGCTCCGCCGCGTAGCGCTCGGCGAGGATCTCCCGGAACCGGCCGAACGACGTCGCGACCAGCTCGCCCGTGGGCTCGACCCCACCGAGGCGAAGCAGATGCGTGATGGCCTCGACCTTGTCCGCTCCCATCCAGGTCTGCAGATCGGCCGGGGCGACCGGTGCGCCGGCCTCCTCCACGCTGCCCCGCAGGGCCTCGTAGACGATTCCGCCGTCGTCGACGGTGGTCCCGGCGATGTCCAGGGCGACGAGGGTGATCATGTGAAGGGTCCTTTCGGAGGAGGCTCGGGGGATCGATGTGTCACGACGCCGGTGCGGGGTCGGCCCCGTCTGCGACTGTGGCGTAGGGGCGGTTCTCGACGGAGATGGTGATGCGGCCGGGCACGTACCGGTCCTCGGCGTATTCGACGACGTCGCCCACGGAGTCGGTGGTGACACGGCGCACCCGCAGCAGCGGCGCACCCGGGTCGACGCCGAGGTGTTCCGCCTCCTCCTCCGTCGCGGCGACCGCATCGAGATCGTGCGTGGACGAGTAGAGGTCGACGCCGCTACCGAGCAGGAACGCGTTGATCGAGCCGGAATCCGGGTCCCACTCCATCAGTCGACGTCCCACCGGCCACACGAAGTGCATCTGCTCGAGGACCGCCGGCGCACCGTCGAGCCGGCGTACGCGCCGAATCGTCACCACCTGCTCGCCCTCGTCCACCTGCAGTCGCGTCGCGAGCTCAGCCCCGGCGCGATGCCTCGCCTGCTCGATCGTGCGCTGGCCCACCTCGTGCCCGGCGCCGTGCGCCCAGGCCGTGAGCGAGCCGAGCGCGTGTGCGGACGTGGTCGACGCCGCGTTCCGACGCACGACCGGCGGCCTGCCTCGACCGCCGACTATCAGGCCCTCGTCGCGCAGCGTCGCCAGCGCCTGACGAATCGGGCCACGGGACGTGCCGAACTCCTCACGAAGCGAAGCCTCGCTGGGCGCCGAGGCGCCTTCCGGCCAGCGTCCGTCCGCGATGCGCAACCGGAACTCGCTGGCCAGACGACGATGGAGTGGAATCGGCACAACTTGATTATACAAGTTGTGCACCACCTATCCTCACACGCCGAGTGAACGGCACGTGAACGGCGCAATATAAACGGCATACAGTGTGAAAACTTGTATATACATCTATGCCACTCCGCTTGCGGAACCGTTGCTCGCCGCTCAATGTTGTCGTCGTGAGCAACACCCTGATCGCCCCGGACTCCCCACTGCTCGACTCGTGCGACGTACTGATCGCCGGCTCGGGAATCGTCGGGCTCGCCCACGCCGTCGCCGCGCTCGATGCGGGCCACCGCGTCGTCGTCGTCGAGCGCGACAGCCGCCCGGTCGGCGCGTCGATCCGCAACTTCGGCCACGTGTGCGTGACCGGCCAGGCCGGAGACCTCGCCGAACTGGCCGCCGTGTCACGCGAGCGATGGCTGACAATGGCCGCCCGCGCGGATGTCCGCGTCGCCGAGTCGGGCGGCGTCGCAGTCGCCCGGGGGGCCGACGAGCTCGCCGTACTCGAGGAGCTGCAGGACAGCCGCCCCGACGCCGTCCGTCTGCTGACCCGCGAGCAGATCCGCGCACTGCTCGGTGGCGCGGGGTCCGATTCCATCGTCGGCGGGGCGCACCTCGTGGCGGACCTGCGCGTGGACCCGCGGACCGCGGCCGGCACCATCGCCACCTGGCTCGCCGGGCAGGACGGCGCGCGGGTCCACTTCGGCACCGCGTACCTGGGCACCGACGGCACGCACGCCGTGACCAGCCGCGGCCGGGTCCGTGCCGACCGTGTGGTCGTATGCGTCGGGCACGACCTGGACTACCTCTACCCCGACCTCGCCGAGGCGAACGACGTGCGCCGCTGCGCGCTGCAGATGGCCCTCGTCGAGGGGCCCGGCGCGACGATCGCACCGGCGGTGCTCACGGCGACGTCCCTGCTGCGCTACGACGCGTTCGCGCAGACCTCGGCCGCCGCCGCGCTGCGTGCCCGAATCACCGCCGCCTCTCCCGACCTGGTGGGGATCGACGCCAACGTCATGTTCACCCAACGCCCCGACGGGAGGCTGCTGATCGGCGACTCGCACCACACCGAGCGCACCGTGGATCCGTTCCTCGAGGAGGACACCACCGAGACCATCCACCGGGAGATCTGTCGCGTGCTCGGCGTCGACCGACTCACCTTCCGCCAGCGCTGGCAGGGCGTGTACGCCTCCAGCGGCCGGGCGCCGTATCTCGCCGCCGACTTCGGTGACCACCTCTCGGTGCGATCCGTCACCTCCGGCGTCGGCATGACCATCTCGTTCGGCCTCGCGCAGCGCACGTTTCCGAACTGAGCCCCCGACCCGTTCCCGCCCGACCGATCCGCTCCATCCGCAGGACCTCACCGAACCGAAGGACACGACCCATGCGCAAGCTCGCACGTCCCACGGCTGTTCTCCTCGCCGCCGTGGCACTCACCACCGTCTCCGCCTGTGGCGGCACGGGTGGCAGCACCACCTCGTCCGACACAGTGACCGTCTACAGTGCCGACGGGCTCGGCGACTGGTACAAGACGCAGTTCGACGCGTTCACCAAGCAGTCCGGCATCAAGGTGAACTACGTCGAGGCGGGCTCCGGCGAGGTCGTCTCGCGCGTCGAGAAGGAGAAGTCCAACCCGCAGGCCGACGTGTTGGTGACGCTTCCGCCGTTCATCCAGCAGGCCGACAAGTCCGGCGACCTCGAGGCCTCAGGGGTCGACACGTCGGCGGTGGATCCCAAGCTGAAGTCCGCCGACGGCGAGTACGTCGCGCTCGCCGACAACTACTTCACGATGATCCGGGGCACGTCGCTGAACCCGAAGCCACAGAACTGGACGGACCTCACCGGCAGTGCGTACAAGCAGAAGATCCAGTACTCGACCCCCGGCCAGGCCGGCGACGGTACGGCACTGCTGGTCCTGGTCCAGCACATCATGGGCGACGACGCGGGCCTGAAGTACCTCGGCGACCTGCAGACCAACAACGTCGGCCCCTCGTCGTCGACGGGCAAGCTCGGCCCCAAGGTCAGCAAGGGCGAGCTGGCGGTGGCCAACTCCGACGTGCAGATGGCGCTGCAGTCCATCTCCGCCGACAAGAGCGCGTACGAGACCTACATCCCCGAGTGGAACGGCACGCGGACCACGCTGCCGCTGCCCTACTACATGGGACTCGCGAACAAGGCTCCGCACCAGGCCAACGGCAAGAAGCTGATGGAGTTCCTGCTCTCGAAGGACGTCCAGAGCTCGCTGCCGTCCGGCGCATTCGGCGCGCCGGTCCGTACCGATGTCACTCCCACCGGCCCCAACTGGGATGCCTTCCAGAAGGCCCTCACCGGCGTCACCGTCTGGTACCCGGATTGGGACAGCATCTCCACCGGCCTCGATGCGAGCGTCAAGGCGTACGACAAGGTGACGGGGCAGTAGCCATGGCAGATCAGACCGAGTCCGCCGCCGCCATGTCCAGCCCGCGTGGCCTGCCCGACGACCAGGTCGACCGCACCGTCCGCCGCCAGGTCGCGGTGCGCCTCGAGGGCGTCGAGGTCCGCTACGGCGATACCGTTGCGCTGCAAGACTGTTCGTTCGAGGTGGCGCGCGGCGAGACCGTAGCACTGCTCGGCCCGTCCGGTTCCGGCAAGTCGACCGCCCTCAAGGCGATCGCCGGCTTCGAGAAGGTCGCCGCCGGGGTCGTCACCATCGACGGCCGCGACATCACGCACGCGTCCCCCGCCAAGCGCGGCATCGGCATCGTGGTGCAGAGCTACGCGCTGTTCCCGCACATGTCGGTGCGCTCCAACGTGGCCTTCGGTCTCAAGGCGCACAAGACCGACCGCGACGCGATCAAACCCCGCGTCGACGAGGTGCTGCGCATGGTCGGCATGCTCGACTACGCCGAGCGACTGCCGCGCGAGCTGTCCGGTGGCCAGCAGCAGCGCGTCGCCATCGCCCGTGCCCTGGCCACCCGGCCGGAGGTCATCCTGCTCGACGAGCCGCTGTCCGCGCTCGACGCCGCCATGCGTCGCGACATGATCACCGAGCTGCAGCGTCTGCGGGCCGAGCTGCCCGACGTCGCCATGGTGTACGTGACGCACGACCAGTCCGAGGCGCTGGCCCTGGCCGACCGCATCGCGATCATGCGCAACGCCCGGCTGGAGTCGATCGACACCACCGAGCGGCTGTTCACGCGGCCGCCCACCGAGTTCACCGCCGCGTTCCTCGGCGGCGCCGACGTACTCCCGGTCCAGCTGGTCCGCGGCGCCGAGGCGGGCGAGCCGATCGTCGCGCGGTACGGCTCCGTGGAACTGCGCGCGTCCGGGCACGACGGTGTCGCAGGCTCGGCCCACGTCGCTCTCGCCGTGCGGCCGTGGGCCTGGCGGTTCACCCGGACCAGCCCCGCGAACGGCCTGGAGGTGACGGTGCAGACCGAGCAGTGGCGCGGCTCCGTCCGGCACGTGACGGCCGAGGTGGTCGCGACGGGCCAGCGGATCGGCGTGGACGTGCCCGTGTTGGTCGCGAGCCCGCTGAAGGCCGAGACGCTGTGGGTCGAGGTCGACCCGAGCGACGTCATGGTGGTTCCGGCCGACGTCGACGAGCCTGCCGGTGCGGCGGTCGTCTCGGCCACCATCGCCACCGAAGGCGGTCGCTGATGGTCGCGCAGGCCCCGACGGTGCCGGGCCGCACGGCACCGTCGGCCCCCAGGGCCCGCGCCGCGGGCGGCGTCCCGAAGTGGCTGTGGGTGATCCCGCCCGTCGCGGTGATCGCACTCGCGGTGGTGTATCCGCTGGTCGAGGTGATCACGCGGACGTTCACGGACAAGGCCGGCGACTCGGCCGGGTTCTCGACGTGGCACGACACCCTGACCGATGCGGCGGTGCTGCGGGCGCTGGGCACGACCCTCGAGGTCGCGGCCCTGTCGACCGTCGGCTGTGTGGTGGTGGGGTCGTTCCTCGCGATCGTCCTGGCGTTCGTACCCTTCCCGGGCGCGTCCGCGGTGGTCCGGCTGATCGAGGCCGTCGTGTCGTTCCCGTCGTTCCTGATCCCCCTGGCTCTGGGGGTCCTGCTCGGCCCCGTCGGTGTGGTGGACGCGGTGCTGAAGCCCTTGGGTGGTGGCACCGGCTCGTTGATGTCGTCGATCTGGGGTGTGGTGGCGGCCGAGGTCGCGTTCTACACGCCGTTCGTGGTGCGGCCGATGCTCGCGTCGTTCACGCAGTTCCCGTCGGTGCAGATCGACGTGGCGTCATCGCTCGGCGCCGGCCCGCTGACCATCGTGCGGCGGGTCGTCCTGCCGGCGGCGGTGCCGGCGCTGGCGGCGGCGACATCGCTGACGTTCCTGTTGACGCTCAACGAGTTCGGCATCGTTCTGTTCACCGGCGCCAAGGACGTGATCACGCTGCCGATGTTGATCTACACCAAGGCCATCGTCGGGCTGGACTTCGCGACGGCCGCGGTGCTGGCCACCGTGCAACTCGCGATCTCCGTGGGCGTGTACGTGATCTACCGGGCGCTGCTCGGACGGGAGGACGCCTGAGATGGTGGGCGAGACGAAGGAGAAGACCCGATGTTGATCCGAGGTAGGTCCGGCCGAATCGCCGTGTGGATCGTGTTCGCTGTGCTACTGCTGGCTTTGGTGATCACCCCGGTGCTGGTCACGGTGATCACGGCGCTCAGCGCGCAGTGGACGTCTGTGTTGCCGTCGGCGCTGACGTTCTCACACCTCTCGGGTGTGTTCACCACAGAGAACGCGCAGAGCATCGGGGTATCCGTGCAGACGGCGATCGTCGCGTCCGTGGTCGCGGTCGTGCTGGGGACGTGGGGCGCGCTCGCCGTCCAGACGCTGCCCGGCAGGCTGCGGGGGCCGATCGACACGTTCTTCCACCTGCCCGTCGCGGTGCCGTCCGTGGTGGTGGGCCTCGGTGTGCTGATCGCGTTCTCGTCGGCGCCGCTGATCCTCAACGGCACGCCGTCCATCGTGATCCTGGTGCAGGCGATCCTGGTGTTCGCGTTCGCCTACTCGATGGTGTCGGCCGCCGCCGAGCGCATGGACCCCGTGCTGGGCAAGGTCGGCGGATCGCTCGGCGCATCCGCGCTGCGGCTGCTGGTGACGGTGCGCCTGCCGCTGCTGCTGCCGGCCATCGCGGCGGCGGCCGGTCTGTCCGTCGCGATCTGCATGGGCGAGTTGGGCGCGACGATCATGGTGTACCCCGCCTCGTGGCGGACGCTGCCGGTGTCGATCTTCGCCGAGTCCGACCGCGGCGACATCTTCGGCGCCGCCGCCAACACCCTGTTCCTGGTGCTGGTGACCGTCGTGATCCTGGGGGTGCTCGGGCGGGTCCGGCACCGCGGGCAGGAGCGGTAGCCGACTCTCCCATCGAGTCTGCGTTCTGGTACGCAGATCGTCCTCGGGCGTACCAGAACGCAGACTCGTCATCACCAGGTCCGCGAGCATCCCCGCGCGACCAGCTCGTGCGGGGCGCGGTCCAGAAACTCCGATGTCCGCCTGTAGCGCAGTACCGACGTCACGCGCACGATCCGCCAGCCCGCCCGCTCGAGACGGTGGTACCGATCGACGTCGCCGTCGCGTCGGCGTGGGTCGTCCCAGTGTTGATGTCCCGAGTGGCCGTCTCGTGTGGCGACGCGGCGCCCCAGTCCGCCAGACCCGGCGCCGATCGCAGAGCTACGATGCCGGGCACTCCGGGATGCCGGTCAGCCACCGCACGGACGGCGTCGAGCTCGGTCCGGGTCGCCCACAGGAGCGCGTCGCCGCGGGCAGCGACGAGATCACCGCCCGGAGGCGACCGCGAGCAGCGTCGAGATCACGTCCCGAGGGGCGGCGTCGCGGCGACGAACGGCGCGCAGCAGGCGGTGCAGGTCGAGGCCGACGGTGGCGACCTCGACGAGGCGCCCGTCGCGCAGTTCGGCGGCGACCGCCAGCTCGCTGAGAACCGCGGGCGGTCCGCCGGCCTGCACCATCACCTTCACCGCCGCGTTGGAGTCGAGGCTCAGGGCCGCCGGGTGGGCACCGGGGAAGCCCGCGTGCGCGAGTGCGCGGTCGAGCACGTCCCGGGTCCCCGCACCCTCCTCACGGGTCACCAACTCCATGTCGGCGAGTTCGGTGGCTCCGACGGGGGCGCGGCGGCGCGCCAGACGGTGACTCGGCGCGACCACCAGCGCGAGTCGGTCCCGCCGGACCGTCCGGGCCACCAGGTCCCGCGGCACCGTCGGACCCTCGACGAAGCCGAGGTCGGCGCTGTGGTCACGCACCGCGGCGATCACGCCGGTGGAGTTGGCCACCCGCAGGTGCACCGGTTCGTCGGTGCGGGTGCGCAGCTGGGCGAGCCACGCGGGAACCAGGAACTCGGCGATGGTCTGGCTCGCCGACACCCGCACCGGGTGCTCGGTGTGCAGCGCCTCCGCGCCGGTACGCAGGGCATCCATCGCCGACACGACGGCGCGGGCCCACTCCGTGACCGCGCGACCCGCGTCGGTGAGTTCCGCCCCGCGGGTGCGGCGGTCGAGCAGGTCCAGACGCAGCGAGCGCTCCAGGTGTCGCATCCGGGCGCTGGCGCTCGGCTGGGAGATCTGCGCCGCGCGGGCCGCCGCCGAGATCGACCCCAGATCGGCGACCGCCACCAGCAGCCGCAGCGACTCGATGGCGACGTCGGGCGCCACGGTATCCATAGGGTGATTCTATGGGTATATAGCAAGACTGTGGGTTCCGCCCGGTGCCCGACCACGCGATCCTGGACCGCATGAGCGAGATCGTCACGCACCGCCGTCCACGCCTCCGCGCGATCGCGCGCCACCGTCCGGGGCGGTCGCCGCGCGGCCTGGTCGCTACGCTCCGGACGGCGGCACCGGGCTCGGCGCTCGCGCTGGCGGTCGCCTGTGTCGCCACTGTCGTCGGCCGGATCCTCCCGATTCTGGGCGCGCCGGTCGCGGCGGTGCTGCTCGACGCGCTGGTCGCGAGCACCGTCCGGCCGGTGGCGCGCATGCCTGCGCTGGCGGCCGGGCTGCGCATCACGGGCGGCAGCGTGCTGCAGATCGCCGTGGTCCTGCTCGGCGCACAGGTGTCGATCGCCCAGGTGCTGCACACCGGCCGGCAGACCCTGCCCGTGATGCTGGGCACGCTCGTGGTCGCCTTGGCCGGCGCGTGGGCGCTGGGCCGAGCGCTCGGCGTCGATCGCGACCTGCGCACCCTGATCGGCGTGGGCACCGCCATCTGCGGTGCCTCCGCGATCGCCGCCGTGACTCCCGTGTTGCGTCCGGGTGCGTCGCGGGTCGCGTACGCGCTGACCACGGTGTTCCTGTTCAACGTCGCCGCGGTGGTCGCGTTCCCGCCGCTGGGACACCTGCTGGGCCTCAGTCAGCACGCGTTCGGGGTGTTCGCGGGCACGGCGGTCAACGACACGTCGTCGGTGGTCGCCGCAGCCACCAGCTACGGCCGAGAGGCCACCGACACCGCGGTGGTGGTCAAGCTGACGCGCGCGCTGATGATCATCCCCGTCAGCCTCGGCCTGGCGTGGCTGGTGGGCCGGCCGGCCTGGAACCGGGCCGACGGTGCGGGACGTCCCGACGGTGCCGCGCCCCGGCCGCGATTGCGCAACCTCGTGCCGTGGTTTCTGCTCGGTTTCCTCGCACTGGCGATCCTCGGCAGCGTGTGGCCGCTGTCGCCCGGAGTGCGCTCGGACCTGGCCCTCGCCGCGACCTTCCTCATCACCTGGGCGCTCGCCGCCATCGGCCTGTCGACGGACCTCCGGGCGCTGCGCCGCGCGGGTGTGACTCCCCTACTTCTCGGTGCCGCGCTGTGGCTGCTGGTCTCCGCGAGCAGCCTCGGCCTGCAGGCGCTGTTCCTGGGGCTGCACTGAAGGTTCTCGGCCCGAAGGCGTGCGGCGGGTCGGAGGATTCACGGGCCGCACCGACCGCTTCGCTCGGGATGGCGCGGTTCCCGTCGGAATCCGCGGCATCCGGAGTATCAGTCAAGTCTCATTGGTTGATTTAGCTCAAGTCAAGTACTAATACTTGACATTGCCCAGAGCAATGTAAGAGGCTTGACTCTGTGTTCGTCATGACGATAGACCAGCGCCGAAGCCGCAGGGATCGTGATCGGGTCGACGACGCCCGTGAGCGACTGGGCCACCTGGCGTGGGTCCGCCCCCCGGAACGGACGGCCGGCGACGAACTGCAGGCGGTCAGCGACTCCGCCGAGACGGTCGTGTCGGCGACGCTGCTGCTACTGCGCGACAGGCACTGGAGCGTCGGAATCGGCGCCGGCCGGGTGGACACCCCGCTACCCGACCAGACCCGAGCGGGGCGCGGGCCCGCGTTCGAGGCGGCACGGGACGCCGTGACCGCCGCCAAGTCCGCGCCGGTGCCCGTGCAGGTCCGGGGGCCGCGGACGGATGAGTGCGCACGCGCCGAGGCGATCCTGTCGGTGGTCGGGTTTATCGTCGGGCGCAGATCGCCGCAGGGAGGAGAGGTGGTGGCGCTGATGGACACGGGTCTCACCCAGACCGCGGCCGCGGAACGGCTGGGAATCAGCAAGCAGGCGGTATCGCAGCGACTCGCGGCGGCCGGTTATCCGGTCGAGCCGGCGGCTCGCGACCTGGCGCGGCACCTGCTCGACCTCGCAGGTTCGCCGTGACCGTCGCCGCCATGATCCTGCTCGCGCTCACCGCCGTCACCGGAGCGGCGATGAGCGCGCTCGCGGCTGCGCGGCCTGCAGGCGGCGCCACGCCGGGCAGCGGGAATCCAGGCCCGGGTATACCGGCACGCCCCGAGCGAGCGCCGTCCCGCCGCAGGTCGGTGTGGCGCGCCCTGGCGCCCGCCGTGCTCCTCGCAGCTGCCGCGTCATGTGCCGTCGGCACGCCCCCGCAGAACGGCGTCCTCGCCGACGTCGCCCGGGTGCTCGCCGTACTCGCCGCCACGACGGGTGGCAGCGTATGCGTCGCCGCGGCATTCGCCCTCGCACATGCGGGCGGCGCGCGCGCCCGCGACTCCCCCGGCGCCCACGGTGCGCGGGACTCCCCCGGCGCCGACGGGGAGCCGGCACTGCGCGGCGGTCTGGCGATCGGCGTGCTCGAGCGCGCGGCGATCGCGGTGTGCGTGCTCACCGGGTTCGGGGCCGGGCTCGCAGTGATCGTCGCGGTCAAGGGGCTCGCGCGGTACCCGGAGCTGCGGGACCCGCGGGCTTCCGAGCAGTTCATCATCGGCACGTTCGTGTCGGTGCTGTGGGCCGTGGCGTGTGCCGGGACCGCGGTGGCGCTGGTGCGGTAGCCGCTCGGGCACCGTCAGCTCGGCACGTTGTGCGGCGTGATCACCTGGATCGTCGACGGGACCGGGCGCGACTCGCCCGGCAGTGCGCCGTGGTACGACATGACGGCGTGGGCCACCTGTCGCATGTCCGAGCGCAGATCGTGGTGCAGCACGGCCGTGATCCGTTCCTCGGACAACAACTGCCGGTTCGACTCCGCGAGGTCGTGCGCGACGAACGCCTCGCACGATCGGCCGGCATCGTCGAAGGCGGCGACGATACCGCGGTTCCCGCCGCCGATCGAGTACACGGCCACGACGTCACCGTCTGCCTCGAGCGCCTCGCGCACCAACCGCCGGCAGGTCGCGTCGAGCCCGTCGGAGTTCGCGACCACCACGATCCGGCGCTCGGGGTCGTATCGCCGCAACGCACTCCGGAAACCCATCTCGCGCTCCTCCTCGCCGCGGAACAGATCGCCGCTCGTGACTACGAGGACGGCGCCGTCGACCCGACGCAACAGCCGAGACACCAGGTACGCCGCCGTCCCACCCGCCGCGCGATTGTCCATTCCCACGTACGCCACGCGGGTGCTCGCCGGGACGTCGGTCACCATCGTGACGACGGGGATCCGCCTCGCCGTGAGCCGGCCGATGGCGGCGGCGACCTCAGGAACGTCCGGCGCCTTGAGCAACACGCCGTGACTCCCCTTGCGCGCCACGGCGTCCAGCTCCGCGATCAGCTCCGGCAGCGGCCACCGCTCGCGTAGGTGGTAGCGCGCCCGGATGACCGCCGGCCGCAGGGCGGGCAGCTCGGCCTCGAGGGCGTCGCGGGTCAGCGTCGAGAACCGCCGCGGGGTCTCCATGACCAGGTCGAGCATGAAACGGCGACCCGACAGCCGTAGCTGGGTGTGCTGTCGCTCGAGGTCGGCGATCGCCTGCTGCACCTGTTGGACGGTGCCGGGTCGCACGCCCGGCCGCCCGTGCAGCACCCGGTCCACGGTGGCGTCGCTGACGCCGGCCTGGCGGGCGATCTCGCGGATCGGGTACGGGTGCGGCACAGTCGCTCCTCCACGTCATCTCGAGGGATTTTTGATGGATCCACGGGGTTCTCCACCCTCTTCAAGCTTGCCAGAATCATCTGCAGCAGAACAGCAGATCCATCGCCACGACACCCTGAACCGGAAGCACCGCAGATGACCCTCACCAGCCGCCACACCACCCGAGCCGACGAGTCCGCCGGCCGAATCCACAAGCAGGACTGCTCGATCGACGACTTCCGCGCATGCATCGAAGCGGAGACGGACCTCGCCGACTACCCGCACGCCGCCCGCACCGAGCAGGGTGTGCTGTTCTACGACGCCGCAGCCGTCTCCGCGGCCGACCGCGAGGAGCTCGCCGACGAGCTCTCGCAGGCCCTGCTCACCGGACCCGGCATCGTGGTCTTCACGGGCGCGTTCGATGCACGGCACGGACTCGACGAGTCCACGCGGCTGTTCACCGAGATGATCGCCGAGCAGCGCGCCGCCGGTACCGACAGCGGCGATCACTTCGCCGCTCCCGGCGCCAACGACCGCATCTGGAACGCACTGCAGAAGCACGCCCTCCGCGCACCCGAACTGTTCGTCCGCTACTACGCCAACGATGTCCTCGCCCTCATCGCCGAGGCCTGGCTCGGCCCGATGTACCAGGTGACGTCCGCGATCAACGTCGTCAACCCGGGCGGCCAGGCGCAGAACCCGCACCGCGACTACCACCTCGGCTTCATGTCCACCGAGACCGCGAGCCGATTCCGCGCTCACGCGCACCGCGTCTCCCCCGCACTCACGCTGCAGGGTGCGGTGGCCCACGTCGACATGCCGCTCGAGTCCGGCCCCACGATGTACCTGCCATACTCACAGCGGTACGAGGCCGGCTACGTGGCCTTCAACCTGCCCGAGTTCCGGGAGTATTTCGCCGAGCACCACGTGCAGCTGCCGCTGGCCGCGGGCGATGCCGTGTTCTTCAATCCGGCGCTGTTCCACGCCGCCGGGACCAACAGCTCGGCCGACATCCGGCGGATGGCCAACCTGCTACAGGTCAGCTCGGCGTTCGGCCGCGCGATGGACGCCGTCGACCGCTCCGCGATGCTGCGCGCCGTGTACCCGCAGCTGCAGCGCCTCGCCGCCGCCGGCGACGAGGCGGCCGTCGCGAACGCGGTGGCGGCCACCGCCGAGGGCTATGCCTTCCCGTCCAACCTGGACCTGGACCAACCGCTCACCGGTATGCACGGTGAGACCCAGGCCGAACTCACCCGCCGCGCGCTCGCCGCGGGGACGACTCCGGCACAGTTCGACGCGGAGCTGTCCGCGCTCGACGCGCGACATCTCGCCTGATCGGCGACCGGCCCGGATCACCACCTTCCCGGATCCCGGGAACCGTCCACGAATCCGTCGGCGGTACAGCATGTTCCACCGCCGCTGCCCATAACGACGCACCGACCCCGCAGACACCGGGTGTCGCAGTCCCACCGAGGAGCCCACCATGACCGACCTGCCCCTGCGCCTCGCCGCGGCCCCGATCTCGTGGGGCGTGTGCGAGGTCCCCGACTGGGGGTATCAGCTTCCTCCGGCCCGCGTCCTCGTCGAGATGCGCGACCTGGGGATCACCGCCACCGAGACCGGTCCGCCCGGCTACCTGCCCACGGATCCGGATGCGATGCGCGCCATGCTGTCGCGCTACGGGCTCGGCTGCGTCGGGGCGTTCGCCCCCGTCGTCGCGCACGAGCCCGGCCACGACCCCGTCCCGGGTATCGCGGGCACCCTGGACCGCCTCGTGGCGTCCGGCGGCGACGTCCTGGTTCTCGCCGCGGCAACGGGCCGCGACGGCTACGACTCGCGCCCCGAGCTCGATGCGCAGGGCTGGTCCACGTTGCTGGCGAATCTCGATCGCCTCGTCGCAGCGGCCACCGCGCGCGGGGTGCGGGCCGTGCTGCACCCGCACGTCGGCACGATGGTCGAGCAGCGGCCGGAGGTGTATCGCGTCCTCGACGACTCCTGCGTCCCGCTCTGCCTGGACACCGGCCACCTCCTGGTGGGTGGTACGAACCCGGCGGAGGTCACCGCGTACGCCGCCGAGCGGGTCGGTCTCGTGCACCTCAAGGATGTGCGCGGTGCCCTCGCAGCGCGCGTGCACTCCGGCGACCTCGGCTACACGGACGCCGTCCGCGCGGGCATGTACGTGCCGCTCGGCGCGGGCGACACCGGGATCGCGGGCATCGTCGCCGCGCTCCTGGCCGCCGGTTACGACGGCTGGTTCGTGCTCGAGCAGGATCGCGTGCTCGCCTCGGAGGCCGACGGTGACTGCGCCGCCGCCGACGTCGCGGCGTCGATCGGGCACCTGCGCGCGACATGCGAGCGGATCGGGGTGACGGCGTGACCGCTCCGCTCCGCATCGGAGTACTCGGTGCCTCGCGCATCGCCGCCGACGCCATCGTCGCACCCGCACAGGAGCTCGGGTACCGCCTGGTCGCGGTCGCCGCGCGCGACCGGGACCGCGCTGAGGCGTTCGCCGACGAGTTCGGCGTCGAGCGGGTGCTCGACTCGTACCAGGACGTGTTGGACGACCCTGATGTAGAGGTCGTCTACAACCCGCTCGCGAATTCGCTGCACGGCGAATGGAATCTCGCGGCGGTGCGGGCCGGCAAGGCGGTGCTGTCCGAGAAGCCGTTCGCGCGCAACGCCGTCGAGGCACGCGAGGTCGCCGACGCCGCCCGTACTGCGGGCGTCCCGGTACTGGAGGGCTTCCACTATCCCTTCCACCCGATCACGGTGCGGTTGTGGCAGTTGCTCGGCACCCTCGGCCCGCTGCACCACGTGGAGATCGGGATGAGCATGCCCACGCCGCCGCACGACGACCCGCGGTGGTCGTACGACCTCGCCGGCGGCGCGCTGATGGACCTGGGCTGCTACGCGATCCACGTGATGCGATCGGTCGGGCGGGACTTCGCCAGGGGCGAGCCGACGGTGACCGACGCGGCAGCGCGGGTACGGGACCCGCAGGTGGACGAGGCGTGCACGGTGCGGTTCGCATTCCCCACCGGCGCCACCGGCACGGCGTCGGTCTCGATGGTCGGCGAGCGGTTCGACTTCCGCGTGCGCGTGACCGGCGACGAGGGCGCGGTCGAGGTGCACGACTTCATCGGGCCGCACCGCGACGACCGGATCACCGTGACGGCCGCCGACGGATCGCAGACCGTGGAGCACCTCGGCACCCGCTCGACGTACACCTACCAGCTGGAGGCGTACGCGCGAGCGTTGCGCACGAGCGCACCTCTGCCGATCGGACTCGATGACGCCGTCGCGAACATGGAGATGATCGACGCCGCGTACCGCGCGGCCGGGCTACAGCTCCGCTGATTCCCGGCGCGCCGATCCGCTGCCGCGCGCCTATCCCGCCGCCCCCGCCGCCCCGGCCGCGCTCTCGTTCGCTGTTCCCCGGACGTCGGGCGCGCCCAGGCGGGCGGCGTCGGCCGTCAGGTCGTCGACCTGCTGCTGCGATTCCCGCTCCGCAGCGACTCGCGCCCGGTAGTGGTCGACCTCCCGCGCGGTGGCCGCCGCGTCCCATCCGAGCAGCGGCGCGACCAGCTCCGCCACGTCCGCGGCGGCCGCTGCGCCTCGGTCGGGCGTGTCGATGGAGATCCGCGTGCGGCGCGTCAGGATGTCGTCGAGGTGCAGCGCCCCCTCGGCGGCCACCGCGTAGCGCACCTCGGCGTACAGGTAATGTGGTGCGCCCGCGACCGGCGCGAGCAGGCGAGGATCCGCCGCCGCGGGCGCGAGGACGTCGTCGATGAGCGAGCCGTACCGCCGCAGCAGGCGCTCCACCCGTTCCACGTCGAGCCCGAGCCGCACGGCAGTGCGCTGTCGGCCGTTCCACGCGGCCGCGAAGCCGTCGGCACCGACCAGCGGCACGTCCTCGGTGCACGACTCGGGGA
Organism: Tsukamurella soli; assembly: GCF_039541155.1. Taxonomy (NCBI): domain Bacteria; kingdom Bacillati; phylum Actinomycetota; class Actinomycetes; order Mycobacteriales; family Tsukamurellaceae; genus Tsukamurella; species Tsukamurella soli. The sequence goes on along the minus strand of NZ_BAABFR010000032.1, from coordinate 21,434 downwards.
TGTCGGCAAGCCCCTCGAGTGCGGCGTCCACCGCGTCCCGGGCCATCACCCGGTAGGTGGTGTACTTGCCGCCTGCGACCATCACCAGCCCCGGTACCGGCGATGCGACCGCGTGCTCGCGCGAGAGCTTGCTGGTCGCGTCGGACTCACCGGCGAGGAGCGGGCGCAGGCCCGCGTACACGCCCACGACATCGTCGCGGGTCAGCGGATCCGCGAGCAGGCGGTTCGCGTGTTCGAGGAGGTAGTCGACGTCGGCTCGGCTCGCGGCGGGATGCGCGAGGTCGAGGTTCCAGTCGGTGTCCGTGGTGCCGATGAGCCAGTGGTCGTCCCACGGGATGATGAACAGGACGCTCTTCTCGGTGCGGCTGATGATGCCGGTGGTCGACCGGATGCGGTCGCGGGGGATCACCAGGTGCACCCCTTTCGAGGCCCGGACGCGGAACATGCCCTTGCCGCCCACCATCTCCTGGATCTCGTCGGTCCACACGCCCGCGGCGTTGATCACCCGGCGGGCCCGGATCTCGTGCTCCGCACCCGTCTCGAGGTCGCGGACGCGGGCGCCGACCACCGCGTCGCCGTCCCGGAGGAAACCCGTCACGCGGGTGCTGCTGCTGCACAGGGCGCCGTATTCCGCCGCGGTTCTGGCGATCATCATGGTGTGGCGCGCGTCGTCGACCTGGCCGTCGTAGTACTGGATCGCCCCGACCACCGCGTCCTCACGCAGCGACGGGAACTCCTTCAGCACCTGGCGGCGGGACAGATGACGGTGGTGCGGCACACCGTTGCGGCCGCCGAGGGTGTCGTACAGCAGTATGCCGCTGCCGATATAGGGACGCTCCCACACGCGGTGCTGGAGTGGGAAGAGAAAGGGAACGGGGCGGGCGAGATGCGGCGCCAGCCGGTGCAGGATCAGGGACCGCTCCCGCAGCGCCTCCCGCACCAGCGCGAAGTCGAGCTGCTCGAGGTAGCGCAGGCCGCCGTGGATCAGTTTCGAGGAGCGGCTGGATGTGCCCGCGGCGTAGTCGCGGGCCTCCACCAGGCCCACGCGCAGTCCGCGCGTCACCGCGTCGAGGGCCGCGCCCGCCCCGACGACTCCCGCGCCGATCACCAGGACATCGAGTTCGCCCGTCGCCATCTCGGCGAGCGCGGTCCGGCGGCTGTGGATATCGAGCGTCTGAGTCATCGTGACTCTCCTGTGTTCTGTTGAGTGGTGTTGTCGGTCATGGGACGTCGACCCAGTCGAGAGTGCGGCTGACGGCCTTGCGCCAACCCGCGTATCCCGCCTCTCGGCGCTCGGCGTCCCAGGTCGGGGTCCAGCGCCGGCTCTCCCGCCAGTTCCGCCGCAGCTCGTCCGTGTTCTTCCAGAACCCGACGGCGAGGCCGGCGGCGTAGGCCGCACCGAGCGCGGTGGTCTCGGCGACCACGGGGCGGCTGACCTCCACGCCGAGCACATCCGCCTGGATCTGCATGCAGAGTTCGTTGGCGGTGACGCCACCGTCGACCTTGAGGACCTCGAGGCGGACGCCGGAGTCCTTCTCCATCGCGTCGGCGACGTCCCGACTCTGGTAGCAGATCGCCTCCAGGGTCGCGCGCGCGATGTGGGCGTCGGTGTTGAAGCGGGACAGCCCGACGATCGCTCCGCGTGCGTCGGATCGCCAGTACGGCGCGAACAGCCCGGAGAAGGCCGGCACGAAGTACACCCCGCCGTTGTCGGGCACGTCGCCCGCGAGTGCCTCGCTGTGCGCGGCATCGGCGATGATGTGCAGTTGGTCCCGCAACCACTGGACCGCCGAGCCCGTCACGGCGATCGAGCCCTCGAGCGCGTACACGGGCTTGTCCTGCCCGTGCTGGTAGCACACGGTCGTGAGCAGGCCGTTCTGTGAGCGGACCAGATCGTGTCCGGTGTTGAGTAGCAGGAAGTTCCCGGTTCCGTACGTGTTCTTCGCCTCGCCGGCGGAGAGGCACACCTGGCCCACCATGGCCGCCTGCTGATCGCCGAGGTCGCCCGCCAACGCGACCTCACCGCCGAGCGGACCGATCCGTCGGGTGTTGCCGTAGAGCGAGGGGTCGATCGACGGGCGGATCGCCGGGAGCATCCGCCGGGGGATGTTGAAGAACCCGATCAACTCGTCGTCCCAATCGAGCGTCTCGAGGTTCATCAGCATCGTGCGGCTGGCGTTCGTGACGTCGGTGAGGTGCAGGCCACCGTCGACGCCGCCGGTGAGGTTCCACAGCAGCCAGCTGTCGGTCGTGCCGAACAGGGCGTCGCCGCGTTCGGCCGCCGCGCGCACGCCGTCGACGTTCTCGAGGATCCACTGGATCTTGCCGCCGGAGAAATACGTTGCCGGCGGGAGGCCGGCCTTCCTGCGGATGACGTCGCCTCGACCGTCGCGGTCCAGCGCGGCGGCGATGCTGTCGGTGCGGGTGTCCTGCCAGACGATCGCGTTGTAGTACGGCCGACCGGTACGGCGATCCCAGATCACCGTCGTCTCGCGCTGGTTGGTCACCCCCAGCGCCGCGATGTCGTTGTGCCCGATGCCCTTGGTGTTGAGGGCGGTCTGGATCACCGAGCTGGTGCGCTCCCAGATCTCGACGGGGTTGTGCTCGACCCGTCCCGGCCCGGGCAGGATCTGTTCGTGCTCGAGCTGATGGCGGACCACTTCGTTCCCGCCGTGATCGAAGATCATGCATCGGGTGCTGGTGGTGCCCTGGTCTATCGCCGCGACGAAGTCGGCCATGATGTGTAGTCCGTTTCTCTGGGTGGTGATCTGTCAGGCGACGTGCGCGACGGTCGGCGTCACGGGCAACTCCCCGACCTCCTGTGTGTCGTCGCCGATCGCGGGGAGGAACCGTTCGATCAGCAGCCGGTAGGCACCAGCGCCGACCACGCCACCGATCAGCGGCGCCACGAGCGGGATCCAGAAGTAGTACCCTCCCCCGGGCGCTCGGAACGCGGTGTGGTAACCGGTGATGAACGAGGCGACGCGAGGACCGAGGTCACGAGCGGGGTTGATGGCGTAACCGGCATTGGTGCCCCACGCCATCCCGATCGCGACGACCACCAGCGCGATCGCGACGGGTGCGAACCACGTGATCGGCGAGTTGTTCCGCACATCGGTCAGCGCCATGACGAGAAACAGCAGGATCGCAGTACCGACCACCTGGTCCGCGAACGCGGTCGAGAACGAGACGGGCAGGCTGCCGTTGCCCGGCATCGTGGAGAAGACCCCCTGGGTCGCGAAGGTATGGTGGGGATCCACCGAGGTGAGAACGTCGCCGTACACCCACCGGACGATCAGAGCCGCAACGAACGCGCCGAGGAACTGCGCCACGGCGTACGGCAGTACCTTGCGCCACTCGAAGCCTCGGAACACCGCCATCGCCAGAGTCACCGCGGGATTCAGATGGGCGCCACTGATCCGGCCCGCGGTATAGATACCGAGCATGACGCCGAATCCCCAGGCCCAGGAGATCGAGTCGTGGTCGCCGAGCGTCCCCTTCCCCGTGACGACCTGCGCCACCACTGCGACGCCGAACAGGATCAGGATCGCCGTGCCGGCGAATTCGGCACTCAATTCGCCAACGAGTGTCCGTCGAACTCGGATCATCTGTGTACTCCGTCGTAAGGTCTCATCGGGGGTTTACGGGTGAGGTGACCAGCTGACGCTAGGTCCGGGTGATGTCGATCACAAGTACCTGTGTTCGGCATTGCCGAACACCCGGCGTTCGGCCATGCCGAATCGGCGTATGAGCGAAATCACCCCGAGCGCATAGTCTGATCTCATGGCCTTTCGCACCGTGCAGTCCGTCGAGCGCGCCGCCGCACTGCTGCGACTGTTGGCCATCGAGCAGGAACCGGTGGCTCTCGCGCAGGTGGCCGATGCGCTGGGGCTGGCGAAGAGCACCGCGCACGGACTGTTGCACACCCTGTCCGACGTCGGATTCGTCCAGCAGGAGCCCGGGAGCGGGCGATACCTCCTGGGATCCGACCTGCTGCATCTCGGTACGGCGATGCTGGATCTCAACGAGTTGCGTTCGCTGACCCTCAACTGGGTCGATACCCTCGCCGCCCGCACCGGCGAGGAGACCCGGCTGGCGGCGTTCCGTGACGGTCGGGTCGTGATCGCCCACCACGTGTTCCGGACGGCACCCGGCGCTCACGTGGTCGAGACGGGTTCCGTCGTGTCGCTGCATGCGACCGCGTTGGGCAAGGTGCTGCTGGCCTTCGACCCGGGGGCAGCCCGGGTGAGCGCTCAGAGCCGGTTGGAGAGCTTCACGTTCCGCACGATCACAGAACGTAATCTGCTGGTCCGCGAGCTGGCCAACGTCCGGGACGACGGATGGTCTGCCGCAGTCGAGGAAGTGGGCCGAGGCATCGCGGACGTCGCCGCCCCGGTACGCGACCACGACGGGTACGTCATCGCGTCGGTGGGGGTGACCGGAGCGGCCGATCGACTGTGCGACGCACGGCTGTCCCCCAGAGCAGACATCGTCGACCAGGTCGTCGCGACAGCCCGATCGGTGTCCCGAGCACTCGGGCACGGGCGGGTTCGGTGACCGAGTCGTACGTCGCCGCCCTCGACCAGGGGACGACCTCCACCAGGTGCATGCTGTTCGGTCGGGACGGTCGGATGGTCGCACTCAGCCAGCAGGCACATCGGCGGTTCTTTCCGCGACCGGGGTGGGTCGAACACGACGCCATGGAGATATGGGAGACCGTCCGCCGGGTCCTCCCGCAGGCACTCTCGGACGCCGGAGTGCAGCCCGCACAGGTCGTGGGGTTGGGCATCACCAACCAGCGCGAGACGGTCGTCGTCTGGGACCGGCGTACCGGCAGACCGGTGCACAACGCCATCGTGTGGCAGGACAGCAGGACAGACGAACTGCTTCCGACGATCGCGGAGGAGATCAGCGACGAGCAGATCCACGACCTGTCGGGGCTGCGGTTGGCCTCGTACTTCTCGGGCCCCAAGCTTCGCTGGCTCCTCGAACACGACGACTCGATCCGCTCGCGAGCCGAGGCGGGCGAGCTGCTGGTCGGGACCATGGACAGCTGGCTGGTGTGGAATCTCACCGGCGGCGTGCACGGCGGCCTGCACGTGACCGACGCGACCAACGCCAGCCGGACGATGCTGATGAACATCGAGACCCTCGCATGGGACGCCCGACTGACCGCCGCGATGCGGGTTCCGCGTGCCGCGCTGCCCGAGATCCGGCCGTCGATCGGTCTGGTCGGCCACACCGTCGACCCGATCGGAGGCATCCCGATCACCGCGATCATGGGTGACCAGCAGGCCTCCCTGTTCGGGCAGGCCGGATTCGATCCCGGCGCCGCGAAGTGCACTTTCGGCACCGGCGGCTTCCTACTCCTCAACACCGGGACAGAGCCGCTCCGGTCTCGGCACGGCCTGGTGACGACGGTGGCCCAGACGACGGCGGGCGAGCCGCCCGTGTACGCACTGGAGGGGTCCATCGCGGTGGCGGGCGCGCTGGTCCAGTGGTGTCACGACAACCTCGGACTGATCCGTTCCCCCGCGGAGATCGAGACACTCGCCCGGACGGTGGACGACGCGGGCGGCTGCATCGTGGTTCCCGCCTTCACCGGCATGTACTCCCCGCACTGGGTGTCCGGGACCCGCGGCTTGATGGTCGGCGTGAGCTCCTACGTCACGAAGGCGCACATCTGCCGCGCCGTGCTCGACGCGACCGCATGGCAGATCCGCGAGATCGTCGACGCGATGAACGCCGACGCCGAGGTTCCGCTGACCCACCTCGCCGTCGACGGCGGGATGACGGCCGACAACCTGCTGATGCAGATCATCGCGGACGTCCTCGCCGTCCCGGTGGTGCGGCCGATGGTCGCCGAGACGGTGTCGCTCGGTGCGGCCTACGCCGCGGGGCTGGGGGCCGGGTTCTGGCCGGACCACAGCATGTTCCGCCGCAACTGGCATCGGGCGGCCGAGTGGCATCCGATGATGAGCGACTCCGCCCGCGAGGCCGGCATGGCGGACTGGCGCCGGGCGGTTCGGCTGGCGATCGCGTGGGGGGAATCGGCGAACGACTGACGTGCGCCACGGCCGGGGGCGGCGCACCGTCGTCACCCCAAGCGGCACACGTCACCGTCCGGCTTGCCCGCGAACCTGTCGTAGAGCCACGCGAATCCGCTCATGTCGCCGGCGATGTTGTGGTCCTTTCCGGGCAACGCCTGGAAGTGGACGCGGTCGCCCTGCGCGCACGCGGTGCGCAGGGACGCCGTGGTCGCGGCGGGCGGGATGACGGGATCGGCCGTGCCCTGCGCGACGTACACGGGCACCGAGATCCGACGCTGCGGCAGCGAGTACTGCTCGAGGGCGGTCTGCAGCAGCCGGCCGTCGGCGGCGGTCGCGGGCTGCACCTCCTCCTGGGTGATCGTGGGCGTGGGGGTCCCGCCGACCTCGGCGCCGCAGGCGATCAGACTCGCGAGATCGGTGCGTACGGCCCCGCGGATGTAGTGCCAGCGGTCCATCTCGGGTCGCGACACCGACAGGCCGGTGACCAACTCCGGCAGCGACCACGCCTTGTCGGCGGTGATGGTGCCGTTGTCGTACCCGAGCTGCGTGAGGTTCAGCGCCGGCGCCTGCGCCATGGCCGCCACGAGCTGTAGCCCGGTCCCGTACGCCGGCGCGAGCTCGGCGGCCGCCCACGCGGCCTGCCCACCCTGCGAGTGACCGGCCGCCGCCCACCGCGTCGAGATCTGCCCGGGGTGCAGGGCACGCATCGCGCGCACGGCGTCGATCACGTCGTACGCGGCGGAACGCGGCTCGAGGTACGGGTGCTTAGGCTGCGCCACCGTCGCGCCCTCGCGTCGGCCCGCGACACCGAGCCCCTGGTAGTCCACGACGGCGACCGCATAGCCCCGGGTCGTGAGCATCTGCACCGGCGCGTTCTTCCCCGCGGTCGCGATGTTCAGAGTAGGGCCACAATCCGGTGTCAGCCCGGTGGTGCCGTGGGCATACACGATCACCGGCCACCCACCCGCGGGTGGCGCGCCGGAGGGCGTGAAGAACAGCCCCGACACCTCGGTCGGCGCGCCGTCCGAGCCGTTGGTCGAGCGGTAGACGACCACCTGCCCGGCACCGGCGTCGGGGACGGTCACGGGCTGCGCGTCGACGATGGTGCCGCGGCCGGCCGCCGCGGCAGGAGACACGGGGGTCGGCAGGGGCGCCGTCGGCGGGGCCGCCGACGGTGCCGACGAGCCACCCTGCCCGCACGCGCCGAGTGCGAGCAGCGAGACGCCGACGGTGACGACGCCTGCGAGCCTGCGGACACCTGCGCGCGCCATACGGGGAGAACGTACGCCGAAAAGATCCATACCCGGAGATTACGTTTCCACAGTGAAGGTTCGCCATCATGCGTCCGATTCACGCCTTACCTCCCCGTCTCGGACGTGGTCCGGCGGACGGCCTACGCCGGCTTGCCCCCGGAGCCGTATTTGACAGAACATAGCGACATGAAGATGCGCGGGGCACGGAGTCAGGCGAGTTTCCACCGGCCCCTCGCGCTGCTCGTGGCCGGCTCGCTGTTCATGGAGTTCCTCGACGGGACCATCCTGCAGACCGCTGCCCCGGCGGTCGCGCGCGGCTTCCACACCACGCCCGCGGCCGTGAACGTGGCGATGGTCACCTATCTGCTGGCCGTCGGCGTGTGTATCCCCGGGACCGGCTGGCTCGCCGAGCGGTACGGCACCAAACGGGTGTTCCTCCTCGCCGTGGCCGGCTTCACGATCGCCTCACTGCTGTGCGCGGGAGCGCCGGATCTGCTGTGGCTGTGCGTGTTCCGCGCGGCCCAGGGCGTGGCCGGTGCGCTGATGGTGCCGGTGGGTCGCCTCGCAGTGCTGCGGGCGATCCGCCCCGAATCGCTGCTCGCGGCGATGGCCTACCTCACGTGGCCCGCGCTGATCGCCCCCGTGATCGCGCCCTTCGTCGGCGGCATCATCGCCGACACCGTCGGCTGGCGATGGATCTTCGGCATCAACGTACCGATCGGCATCGCGCTCGCGCTGGTCGGAATGCGGATCGTGCCGCGCACAGAGCCGGCGCACCGGCACCCGCTGGACCTGCGCGGCTTCGCGCTCGTCGCGGCATCGGTCGTCTGCCTCACCGCCGGCGTCGAGGCCATGGCGAGTACCGGGCCCGTCGTCATCGTCGTCTGCCTGGTGGCGGCTGCAGCGCTCGGCGCCGCCGCGGCGGTGGCGGCGCGGACCGCGGAGCACCCGTTGTTCGACCTGGACTGCCTGTCCGTCAAGACCTTCCGTACCGGCAATCTCAGCGGATCGGTCTACCGGCTGATGATCAGCGCGGTGCCGTTCCTGTTCACGCTTCTGTTCCAGGTGGGCTTCGGGTGGAGCGCGGCGACGGCAGGCGCGATCGTCACCGCGGTGTTCGTCGGCAACGTGGGGATCAAGCCGGTGACCACTCCGCTGATCCGACGGCTCGGTTTCCGGCGCACCCTGGTGTGGTCCAACATCCTCGGCGGGGCGGTGCTGCTCGCATTCGTGGCGGTCACCCGGACGACCCCGGTGTGGCTGATCGTGGTGCTGCTGGTGGTCAGCGGCGCGTTCCGGTCCATCGGTTTCAGCGCGTACAACACCGTGCAGTTCGCGGACGTACCCGAACGCCTGCTGTCGTCCGCCAACACGCTGTCCTCGACGCTCCAGCAGGTGGCGACGGCCCTCGGCGTGGCCGTGGTCGCCGTCGCCGTCCGGATAGGCGGTGCGGTAGCCGGGCCCGGCCACGCCGAGCTCGGCTACCGGCTCGCCTTCATCGTCGCCGCAGCGATCATGCTCGTCCCGTTGGCGGGTTCGTTGACGCTGCCCGCCGACGCAGGCGCCCACGCCACCCACCGCTGACGGCGGAGCGCCGCGTCAGGCCGGCTTCACCGCGGCACCGGTCCGCAGGCTCTCGTTCGCGGCGTCCGCGAGAGCGAGGGCCGCGCGGCCGTCGTCGAAGCTCGGAGACGGCTTCGCGCCCGTGGCGATCATCTGGATGAACGCCGCGAGCTCGGCGCGGTAGGCCGGCGTGTACCGATCGAGGAAGAAGTGCAGCACCGGCGGCCCCGCCTCCGTCCGGGCGGCCCCGGAGAACCGCACGCTGGTGGGGTACTGGTTGCCCGCCGCGAGCATCCCCAGCTCGCCGAAAGCCTCGAGCCGCTGGTCGTAACCGAACGCGCAGCGCCGGGAGTTGGTGATCGTCGCCAGCTGTCCGCCGGCGCCGCGCAGGGTGACCACGGCACCGTCGATGTCCCCGGCCGCGGCGATCTCGTCCGACACCAGGTTCGAGCCCAGCGCCGACACCTCGACGACGTCGCCGAGGAAGAACCGCGCGAGGTCGAGGTCGTGGATCATCATGTCCCGGAACAACCCGCCCGAGGCCTCGATGTACGAGATCGGCGGGGCCGCCGGGTCACGGCTGATGATCACCAGCTGCTCGAGGCCGCCGATCTCGCCCGCCCCGACCCGCGCGCGGATGTCGGCGAACGAGGGGTCGAACCGCCGGTTGAAGCCGAGCATCACGCGGTCTGTGAGGTCGCCGAGGTCCGCGCGGCAGGCGTCGACCCGGGCGAGGTCGAGGTCGATCGGCTTCTCGCAGAGGACCGCCTTGCCGGCGCGCACGCCCCGGCTCAACAGATCGACGTGGGTGGGGGTCGGCGACGCGACCACGATGCCGTCGATGGTGGGGTCGTCCAAGATCTCGGCGGCCGAGGTGGTCCAGGGCGCGCCGTAGGTCTCGCCGACCTCGCGGGCGCTCGCCTCGATCGGGTCGAACACGCGGGCCAGCTCAGCGCCGCGGGTCGCCGCGATCGAGTCCGCGTGCACGCGGCCGATGCGACCGCAGCCGAGCACTCCGATTCGAACCATGTGGGAATACCTACCTTCTGGCGTGTGGGGGGGTTTCTGGGCAGGGACGCGCGGTGCCCGACGCGATCAGGCGATCGCGTCGGGCACCGAGTCCCGGGAACGCAGCGTCAGCGGCGTAGTTCGTGCGTGAGGGTCTCGAGCTCGTCGCCGCCGGCCATCTGCTGGGTCAGGTCGTCGAGGCTGATCTCGTCGTACGTGCAGTCCATCTTCTGCCGGCCACGGTTGAGCAGCACGAAGTGGTCACCGACCATGTACGCGTGGTGCGGGTTGTGGGTGATGAACACGACCCCGAATCCCTGCTCCTTCGCGGCGGTGATGTACCGCAGCACCATCCCGGACTGCTTCACGCCGAGCGCGGCGGTGGGCTCGTCGAGGATCAGCACGCGGGCGCCGAAGAAGATCGCCCGGGCGATCGCGACGCATTGGCGCTGCCCGCCGGACAGAGAGCTGATCGGGGCGTCCACGTCGGGCAGATCGATGCCCATCTTGAACAGCTCTTCTTTGGTCGTGGCGCGCATCGCCTGCACGTCCAGCGACTTGATCAACCCCTTGCGCAGCTCCTGGCCGAGGAAGAAGTTGCGCCACACCGGCATCAGGCCCACTACCGCGAGGTCCTGGTAGACGGTGGCGATGCCCTTGCTCAGTGCGTCCTTCGGGGAGGTCAGATGCGTCACCTCGCCGTCGACGCGTACCTCGCCCTCAGACGGCTGGTGCAGCCCGGCCATCGTCTTGATCAGGGTGGACTTGCCGGCGCCGTTGTCGCCGAGCACGCAGGTCACCTCGCCCGCATGCACCCGCAGGTTGATGCCCTTGAGCGCGATGATGTTGCCGTACTGCTTGCCGACGTCCTTGAACTCGATCAGCGGTACCTTGGCGCCGGCGCCGGTATCGGGGGCGTGCTCGATCTCGGTGGTCATATCGGTCACCTCTTCGCTGCGAAGGTACGGAAGGCGTTGTTGGCGATCACGGCGAACAGCAGCATGACGCCGAGGAAGAACTTGAACCAGTCGGGGTTCCAGCCGGCGTAGACGATGCACTGGTTGACCATGCCGAAGATGAACGAGCCGATGGCCGCACCGACCGCGGTGCCGTACCCGCCGGTCAGCAGACACCCGCCGATCACGGCGCCGATGATGTAGAGGAACTCGTTGCCCACGCCCTGGCCGGACTGAACGGTGTCGAACGCGTACAGCAGGTGCTGGCCGACGAACCACGCGCACAGGCCGACGAACATGAACAGGCCGATCTTGACCTTGGTGACCGGCACGCCGACGGCGCGGGCGGAGTCCTGGTTGCCGCCGACCGCGAAGATCCAGTTGCCGACCCGGGTGCGCATCAGCACGTAGGTGGCGACCACCGTGAACAGGATCCACCAGAACACGGTGACCTTCACGCCGACGCCGAAGACGTTGATCGTGGACGCGAACACCGACTGCGCCGAGTTGAAGCCCTGCATGTCGGCGATCGACGGTGTCGCCACCTGGCCGGTGACCAGCTTGGTGACGGCCAGGTTGATACCGGTCAGCATCAGGAAGGTCGCCAGGGTGATGAGGAAGCTGGGGATCTTGGTCCGCATCACCATGTAGCCGTTGAACGCGCCGACGGCCAGCGAGAACACCAGCGCGAGCGCCGATCCCAGCCACGTGTTCAGGTGCAGGTTGTACGCCACCATGGATGCAGCCAGGGACGACGAGGTCACGCCGACGCCGGTCGAGAGGTCGAACTCGCCACCGATCATCAGCAGTGCGACTCCGCACGCCATGATGCCGATGGTGGAGCTGGCGTACAGGACCGTCGAGAACGCCTCGGGGCTGCGGAACGGCGGTGCGACGATCAGAAAGAAGACCAGGATCGCGACCGCGCCGATCAGCGCGCCGACCTCGGGCCGGACGATCAACCGCTGCAGCGGCTTCTGCTTCTTGACACGCTCGTCCGTGACGGGCTTGTGCGTGCTCAGATCCAGAGCCTGGTCTGTGGACATCAGCGGGTGCCGCCCTTCGCGTACTCGGCGATCTTGTCGATGTTGGACTTGTCGATGAACGCGGGCCCGGTGTTGACGGGCTTGCCGCCACCGATGGTGTTGCCGTTGGTCAGGTAGAGCCACAGCGAGTCGACGGCGAGGTAGCCCTGCAGGTAGGGCTGCTGGTCGACGGCCCAGGCGATCTGGCCGGTCTTGATGGCGTCGATCATCGCGGCGTTGGTGTCGAAGGTGACGATCTTGGCCTTGCTGTTCGCGCCCTGCTCGCCCTTGACGGCGGCCAGAGCGATCGGCGCGCCCAGGGTGACGATGGTGTCGATGCTCGGGTCCTGCTGCAGCTTCGCGGTGATCTTGGACTGCACGTCGGTCATGTCCTCACCGTTGACGTTGAGGTTCTCGACGGAACCTCCGGTGAAGCCCTGCTTGACACCCGCGCATCGGGACTCGAGCTGCACCTGGCCCTGCTGCTGGATGACACAGATGGCCTTGTGGGCGCCCTCGGAGTTCAACCGCGCGCCCACCGCCTCGCCGGCCGTGGTCTCGTCCTGACCGAAGTACTGCTGGATCCCCATCGCCGCGTAGTCGTTGTAGCCGGCGTTGAAGGCCGAGATCGGAATGCCGGCCTTCTGCGCGTTCTTCACCACCGCTGTCATCGCACTCGGCGTGGCGAGCGTGAGCGCGATGCCGTCCACCTTGCTGTCGATCGCGGTCTGCACCAGGTTGGCCTGGTTCGGCGCCTGCGGATCGCTCGAGTAGCGCAGGGTGACGTCGTCCTTCTTCGCCGCCATCTCGGCGCCCTTGCGAATCAGGTCCCAGAAAGTGTCGCCGGGCTGCTCATGGGTGACCATCGCGATCGTCAGGTGCCGAGTGCCGGCCGAGCCCACCGAGCCTCCGTCGCCCCCCGACGACTTCGGCGCGCCGCCGGTGCTCGAGCACGCGGTCACCGTCAGAACCAGTGCGGCGCCAGCCGCGATTCCCCCCATCAGCCGCTGCCGGGCAGCCGACTTCGTCCTCTTCATCTCGTGCGCGTCCTTCCGACTGACACCTAGGTGAGAGCTAGATCACTCTCTGGCGAGATATGTAATACCGTTCACAGCGAATTGTCAAGCATTTGTCCGGACATCCAAACATTAGTTTCCCAACCGTGACCGCACAGACCGCGGCGGGCCGGTCGTCCCCCGCACCACCAGGGACGGTGCGAGCACCCGCCTCTCGGGCGCGCCGCCCCCACCCGCCATGCGCGCGGCCAGCAGCCGCCCCGCCTCTCCCCCGACGTCGAAGCTGCGGTCGTCGACCGTCGTGAGGTCGACGTACCTGGCCGCGGCGAGCGACGTGTCGTCGTAGCCGACCACCGACAGCGTTCCGGGCACGTCCCGCCCCAGGTCTCTCGCCGCACCGAGCACCCCGACCGCCATCAGGTCGTTCGCAGCGAACACCGCGGTCACCTCCGGGTGTGCGGCGAGCAGCCGACGCGCACCGTCGTAGCCGGCTCCGTCCGTCGCGGGCCCGCGCCACTCCGTGGCGACCATCCGGATCCCGGCGGCCCGCGCTGCGGCCGTGAAGCCGTCCTCGCGTGCACGGCCCGCTCCGCCGCCGCTGGCGACGTGTCCCACGAACCGGTGTCCCAGCGCTGCAAGATGTTCCACTACGAGGGCCGCCCCGGCTGCATCGTCGTTCACGGCCGTGTCGACCTCGCCGACGGTCCCGCCGGTCGTCTCGCGCGTGCCGGCCACCACGATCGGAGGCAGGCGCTGACCGACCAGCCCCGGCGGCGGCTCCATGCCGACGACGATCCCGTCGACCCGCGTCGCGAGGAGCCCCTCGACGGGATCCTCCGCCTGCGCGGCCGTGGCCACGTCGACGACGCTGAGCCGATAGCCGCGCGGCCCCAGCTCGGCATGGAGCCCCCGGACGAGGTCGACGAACCACAGGTTCGTGTAGTCGTCGATCACCACGCCGACCACGCGCGTGCGCTGCGCGGCCAGGCTGGCCGCGGCCCGGCTCGGACGGTACCCGAGCTCGGCGATCGCAGCCTGGACCGCACGGAGTGAATCCTCTCCCACGCGCGGCGAGCCCTGCAGCACCAGCGACACCAGGGATTTGGACACACCTGCGTGTCGGGCGACGTCGTAGATCGTCGGCCGTTTCGTGACCACTCCACCTCCGAAGAATCTCAGGCCTTGACAGGACATACATTCGCGACACATAGTTGGAGCGCTCCAACTCACATCGGAGCGTAACCGCTACACACCCCACAGGAAACCCCGCGACCCTGCCGGCGCCGCGCGCCCGCAGCCGCGTCCATGCCTTCGCACCCAGCCACCACATCCAATCCACTAAGGAGACCCCTTGACTTCCAGCAGCATCGGTGTCGCCGTCATCGGCGCCGGGATGGCCGGCAAGGCCCATGCCGCCGGCTACCGCGCCGCGACCGCCGTGTACGGCGACGCCCTGCCGCCCGTCCGGCTCGTGTCCGTCGCCGACGCATACGCGCCGCTGGCCGAGGACGCCGCCCGCCGGTTCGGTTACGAACGGTTCGACACCTCATGGCAGGCGATCGCCGCCGCCGACGACATCGACGTCGTGAGCGTCGTGGTGGCCAACCGGCTGCACCGCGAGATCGTGCAGGCCCTGCTCGCCTCCGGCAAACACGTGCTCTGCGAGAAGCCCCTGTCCGACACCCTCGACGACGCGCGCGCGATGGTCGCCGCCGCCGAGTCCACGCCCGACACCATCGCCCGCATCGGCCTGACCTACCTGCGCTCCCCCGGCATCGCGTTCCTGGGCGACCTCGTGCGCTCCGGCCGGCTGGGCAGGCTCGTCAACTTCGCGGGGAAGTACTGGACCGACTACGCATGCGATCCGGACGGCCCGATCAGCTGGCGATTCAAGGGTCCGGCGGGATCCGGGGCGCTGGCGGACGTCGGCAGCCACCTGACCTACATCGCCGAGTTGTTCGGCGGCCTCGTGGCGCAGGTCCGGGGTGGCACGCTGCACACCGCCTTCACCACCCGCCCCAAGCCGCTCGGCCAGGTGATCGGGCACGAGCACGCAGCCGTCAGCGACGAGCGCGAGGCCGTCGAGAACGACGACGTCGCAGGGTTCTTCGTCGATTTCGCGGGCGGTGGCACCGGCTCGCTGCAGGTCTCGCGTGTCGCGGCCGGACACCCGAACACGCTCGAGTTCGAGGTGTTCTGCGAGCGCGGCGCGGTCGCCTTCGACTTCCGCCACCCCGGCGAGGTGCAGGTGTCGCTGCCGACGGACGACCACGCACTCGCCGGTCCGCGCACCGTCATCCTCGGCCCCGAGCACCCGTACTGGCGTGGCGGGCTGGCGATGGATGCACCGGGCGTCGGGCTCGGTCAGAACGACGGCTTCGTGTTCCAGGCCCGCGCGATGCTCGAGGAGGTGGCCGGTGTTCCCGAGGCGGAGTCCCTGCCGCGCAACGCCGATCTCGCCGTCGGGTTGCACAACATGCAGCTGCTCGACGCCGCCGCACAGTCCGCCACGGCCGGCGGTGCCCCCGTCACCGTCCCTACCCTTCTCAGCCAGTCCTGATCCGCCCCAAAGACATTCGAAAGAGAAGAACCAGAAATGAACAAGACCCTCGGCGTGTACACCGCCGTCCTGCACGACCGCGCCCTGCCCGAGGCACTCGACGCAGTCGCGGCTCTAGGTCTCAACGCCGCCGAGATCAACGCCGGCGGTTTCCTCCCGCCCGTGCACATCCCGTCGATCGATGACATCGCGGCCAGCGAGACCGCCGCGCAGGACTACCTCGGCGTGTTCGCGGACAAGGGCATCAGGCTTGCCGGCCTGAACGTGAACGGTAATCCGCTGCACCCGAATCCGATCATCGGCGCGGCACACTCGCACGACCTGCGCCGCGCGATCAAGGCCGCTGCCGCGCTCGGCCAGAAGCGCGTCGTCACCATGTCCGGCCTGCCCGGCGGCGAGCCCGGGGCCACCCGGCCCAACTGGATCGTCAACGCCTGGAACTCCGGCGCCCTCGACGTCCTCGACTACCAGTGGGACGAGATCGTCGTGCCGTTCTGGAAAGAGATCGCGGCGCTCGCGCAGGAGCACGACGTCAAGGTCGCGATCGAGATGCACCCGCAGAACGTGGTCTTCAACCCGCCTACCCTGCTGCGCCTGATCGAGCAGGTCGGCACCGACTACATCGGCGCCGAGATGGATCCCAGCCACCTGTTCTGGCAGTGGATGGACCCGATCGCCGCGACCGACTACCTGGGCGACCGGGTGTTCCACGCCGCCGCCAAGGACGTGCGGATCAACGAGAACGCCAGGATCTACGGGGTACTGGACGAGCGGTTCCGCCGGATGGGCGTCGACGAGGCGCGCACCAACCTGGGCGGCGACGAGTGGGTCGCAGAGTGGCCCAAGGACTCGGCGTGGGACTTCGTCGCGCTCGGCCGCGGCCACGACACCGCGTTCTGGGCCGACTTCCTGCGCGCCCTGTACCGCGTCGACCCCGACATGGCCGTGAACATCGAGCACGAGGACGTGTCGCTGGGGCGCATCGAGGGCCTGCAAGTGGCGGCACAGGTGCTTCTCGACGCCGCCGCCCAGGCCGCGCCGGTCACCGTCTGACCCCACTGACCAACATGTGCACCCTTCCGTCGGCCCCTCCCGACCAACATGTGCACCCTTCCGTCGGTCGGCGGCCGACGGAAGGGTGCACATGTTGGATCAGACGGTGACCCAGGCACCCTTCTCGATCGACGCCGTCATAGCATCCAGGGTGCGAGCGCTCCGGACGGCGTCGGTCACCGTCGCCCCCTCCGGCACCCCGGTCGCGATCGATCGCAGGAACCGCTGCGCCTCGATCACCTTGAGGTCGTCGTAGCTCATCGGGTTGGCGGCGCCGGGCTGGAACGCGGCGTAGTCACCGCTGCCGGGGCCGACGTGCACCGCCGAGACCGGCTCGTCCTGGTACCGCTCGCCCTGCGCCAATTCCAGCTCACCCATCCGGCGGTAGTCCCATCGCACGAGGCCGCGGGTGCCGTGCACCTCGAAGCCGTACGAGTTCTGCTCGCCGACGGCGACGCGGCTCGCCTCGAGCACGCACCGCCCGCCCGACCGCAGGCGCAGCTGCGCCGACACGTAGTCCTCGTTCTCGACGGGGCCTAGCCTGCCGCCCGACGCGAGCTGGTGACCACTGGTCGCACCGCTCGGCTCGGGACGCTGGGGGATGAAGACCGCCGTGTCGGCGGCCAGCGAGTCGACGTCGCCGAGCAGGTACCAGGCGAGGTCGGCGCCGTGCGATCCGAGGTCGCCCAGGACACCGTTGCCGCCGCGGGCCCGCTGGTACCGCCAGGTGAGAGCACCATCGGGATGCGCGGCGTAGTCGGAGAAGAAGCGGAACCGGGCGTGCGTGACGCTGCCGATCCCGCCGGAGGCGATCAGCTCGCGGGCCTCCTGGACGGCGGGTGCGTTGCGATAGTTGAAGCCGACGGCGGTCTGCCGGCCGTTCGCCGCAGCGGCGTCGGCGACGGCCTGGGCGTCGCTCGCGTTGAGGCCGACTGGCTTCTCGATCCATAGGTGCTTCCCGGAGTCGAGTACGGCGCAGCCGATCTCGCGGTGCAGGAAGTTGGGGGCGGTCACCGAGACGGCGTCGATCGACGGGTCGGCGACGACGGCGCGCCAGTCCGTCACGGCCGCCGACACACCGAACTGACGGGCGGCCGCCTCGGCGCGCCCGGGGACGTCGTCGGCGATGGCGACCAACTCCGGGTGGGCGGGACCGTCCGGGAAGTGATGGCGTACACGCGAGTAGGCCTGCGCGTGGACGCGGCCCATCCACCCGAATCCGACGATGGCGACCCGCAGGGTGGTGACGGACATGGCGGTGCTCCAGTTCTTCGGCGACGATCGTTCCCCAGGAGGGTAGACCGCGGACCCCGCGTTTGTCAGCCTATGTCGTTATGTCTTGACAACATCATCATCTCTGCGGGTACGGTCCCTGCGTCGGCAGACGCCGTGAGCTCTGCAGCGGCCGCGGATCGGCCTGATGCGCACCCGATGCCGAGGGTGCCGCCGGCGACGACGCGGTCGGCCCGAGGGGAAGCGGCGGCAGAGTCGACCGGGTCGGCGGCTCGTCCGGCTCGTCCTTCACCACCACGGGCGCGACCGGCGCCGGCATGTCGAACCAGCCCGACGTGTCGATGTCCTGCCCGCGGTCGGAGTCACCGTCGTCGGCGGACGGCTCGTACCGGAACACCCCGTCGGAGCCCGGCGTACCGAGGCTGCGCATGAAGCCCTGCAGCGCCCCGCTGAAGTCGGACGGCACCACCCACACCTTGTTCGCCTCGCCGCGCGCCATCTCGGGCAGCGTCTGGAGGTACTGGTACGCGAGCAGTTCCGGCGTCGGCTTGCCGGACTTGATGGCGCCGAACCGAGTCGCGATCGCCTTCGCCTCGCCCTGCGCCTCCAGATAGGCCGCGGCGCGACGCCCCTCCGCGCGCAGGATCTCGGCCTGCCGCTCGGCCTGGGCCCGGAGGATCGCGGCCTCGCGCTCGCCCTGCGCGAGCAGGATCCGGCTGGCCTTGTCGCCCTCGGCCGACTTGATCGCGGACTCCCGGTGCCCCTCGGCCGCGAGGATCGTCGCGCGCTTCTCCCGGTCGGCCTTCATCTGCTTCTCCATCGACTCCTGGATCGACGGGGGCGGGAAGATCGACTTGAGCTCGACGCGCGCGACCCGCAGGCCCCACCGCGACGTGGCCTCGTCGAGTACACCGCGCAGCTGCGAGTTGATCCGCTCACGCGAGGTGAGCGTCTCCTCGAGAGTCATGCCGCCCACCACGTTCCGCAGTGTCGTGGTGGTGAGCTGTTCGACGCCCACCACGTAGTTGTTGATCTCGTAGACGGCCGCCTCGGGCCGCGTCACCTGGAAGTAGACGACGGTGTCGATGTTCACCGTCAGGTTGTCCTGCGTGATCACCGGCTGCGGCGGGAACGACACCACCTGCTCGCGCAGATCCACCCGCGCGCGAACCCGGTCGACGAACGGCACCAGCAGCGTCAGCTGCCCCGACACCGTCTTCGTGTACCGCCCCAGCCGCTCGATCACAGCGGCCGTCGCCTGCGGCACCAGCACCACCGATTTGACCAACACCACCAGCACGGCGATCAACAAGACCGCCAGGATGATGACCCCGACACCGATTCCCGCTCCCATGTGAGACTCCTCAGGTTGATTGACCCACCCGCGGGGCCGAGCCCGGTGGGCTCAGTCCCCGACCACCACGGCGACGGCGCCGTCGATCTCCAGCACCGTCACCTCCGCCCCGGCGGGTATCGGGGATCCCTCGTACGGCGTCCGCGCCGACCACTCCTCGCCGCCGATCCGCACCAGCCCGGCACTGGCGTCCACCGGGGCGATTACGATGACGCGCCGGCCCGGCAGCGATTCGAGGTAGGACGCCGACACCCCCGTGTGCCGCGCGGCGATCCGCTTGAGCACCGGCCGCACACCCACCAGCAGCGCGATCGACGCCACCGCGAACACCAGCCCCTGGGCCCACGGCGGCGGCCCGAGGCCCGCGGTCACGCCTGCGGTCACGAGCGCGCCGCCACCGAGCATCAGCAGCATGAAGTCGCCGGCGACGGCCTCCGCCGCAGCCAGCACGATCGCCGCGATCAACCACAGCGCCGCTGCCATACCTCCATGGTGCCAGAGGTCACACCACAGGGGGTGGGCCCGGCGCGGACCGTGCGCCGGCCGTTACCTCGGGCGGCCCGACCCACGCCGCGAGTCAGCCGTATGCGCGGACGGCCAGCCACACCGCCAGCGCCGCACCGCACGCCGCGATCAGGACCCGCAGCACGGACGCCGGTATCCGCCGGGCGATCGCCGGGCCGATCAGCCCACCGACCAGCGACCCGGCGCCCAGCGGCAGCGCCGCGTGCCAGACCACGGTTCCCAGCACCGCGAACAGTACGGCGGGTGCGAGGTCGGAGGCGATCAGGATCACGTTCTTGAGCGAATTCGCGCGGTGCAGAACGGGTTCGGTGGTCCACAGCAGCAGGGCGATCATCAGCACCCCCGCACCCGCGCCGAAGTAGCCGTTGTACAGCGCGACCCCCGCCCCGCCGGCGGCGACCAGCCCGCGTCGTGGCTGCGCGCCGGTGCGGGCGCGCCGCCGCGCCGCCCACGGCTGCAGCAGCACCGTCAGCGCGCCGACCGCGACCAGGAACGGGACGATGCGGTCGAAGACACCGCCGGGCGTCACGGTCAGCAGCACGGCCCCGACGAACGACAGCAGGACCGTCGGCGGCATCCAGCGCCGGAGTGTCCGCGTGTGGCCGCCGATGTCGGGACGCGCACGCAGGGCCGAGCTGAATCCGCTGCCGAGCAACGCGACCGAGTTCGTGACGTTCGCGGCGAACGGCGGGATCCCGACGGCCAGCAGGGCCGGGTAGGCGACCAGCGAGGTGATACCGCCCGCGGTGCCGATCACCCCGGCGACCACGCCGCAGACCAGCAGGAACGGCCATTCGGTCGCGCCGCGCACCGCCGGGGACTACTCGGGTTCCGTGACGAAGTCGACGAGGCGCTCGACCGCGCCGATCAGCGTCGCGTCGAGGTCGCGGAAGCTCGTGACGGCGCCCTGCACCCGCCGCCAACCGTCCTGGGGGGTGCCCCAGCGCAGCCGCCGGCAGACCCCGGTCTTCCAGTCCTCGCCCCGGGGCACCGTCGGCCACGCCGCGATCCCCAGCGACGAGGGCTTGACCGCCTCCCACACGTCGATGAAGGGGTGACCGGTCACCATCACGTACTGCCCCAGGGACTGTGTCATCCGCGTCTCCTTGGACCCCTCGACGAGGTGGTCGGCCAGCACGCCGACGCGCCTGCCGGGCCCGGGCCGGAACTCGGCCAATCGTTCGCCGAGGTGGTCGAGGCCCTCGAGCTGCTCGACGACGACGCCCTCCACCCGCAGGTCGTGCCCCCATACCCGCTCGACCAGCGCGGCGTCGTGGATGCCCTCCACCCAGATCCGGGATCCCCGGGCGACTCGCGCCTTGAGCCCCGCCACACGAGTCGAGCCCGACGCGCTGCGCGTGGCGCCCTGCTGTGCGGCGGCCACCCGCGGACGCACCAGTGTCACGGGGCGTCCGTCGATGAGGAACGCCGCCGTGCGCATCGCGAACAGCCGCACCGCGCCGCGCCCGTCCTCGAGCTTCACGAACTCGCCGTCGTAGCTCTTGTCGAAGCCGACGACGGCGCCGCAGAAGCCAGTCGCGGCGTCCTCGACGACCAGGTCGCGCTCGGCCGCCACCTCGGGCACCACGGCCGCCTTCCGCCGCGCGTGTCCGCCATGGATATCAGCGGCGTACATGTCTCCGCTGCTTCTGTTACTGCCAGCCACGACCGACCACGCTAGCGCTTATCCTTGACCGACCATGACAACCCCTGCCCTGCTCGCGCGTCGCTCCACCGCCGGACCGTCCCAGGCCCTCGCGGTGTGGGCCGCGGCGTGGCTCGGCGGCTCCGCGGGCCCCGACGACGTGGTGGCCGCGCTCGACCACCACGCCCAGGTG